>CAZYGF010000104.1:0-3903 GCA_964647575.1 Microcaldota archaeon | reverse complement strand
TGAGTGGCTGTGGCCCTCTAGGCCCGAGTTCGATTCTCGGCCGTGGCCCTTTTTTTATCCTCTTTCTCCCTGTCATTCCTTATGGTCAGGACAAGGCAGATGTGCAGGGCCAGCAGCAGCACGAACGGGACCAGCAGCATGCCGTGTATGGTGAAGGAAAGCGCCTTGGTCAGGATCCCGCCGGTCAGAGGTTCGATGGTCCGGTTTTCGGTTATCCCGAGTCCGGAGATGAGATAGACCAGGGTGACAAGCGTGAAAAGGTAATGGACCGCTCTTCTCAGTGTTTCCTTGGTAATATCCATGCAATCACTCATTTGAGGAAGCTTTCATTAAGGTTGCCCGAATCCGAATAGCCGCTGCGTTCATAAAAGCCCTGGTAACTGGTGTCATTCGACAGCTCGATTTCGGTTATCCATTTGATCCACTTGTACCCCCATTTGCTCTCTGCGACAAGCATGAACGGGAACCCCCGTTCCGGCGGGATGGTGGCATTGTTCATCTTGTACGCCATGATGATGTCGTTATCCTCCAGGTACTTTAGGGGGAATGATGTGGAATAGCCGTCGTAGGCCTTGAATATGACTGTGTTGGCGTTCTGCTTTGGCCCGGCCCCTTTCAGCAGGTCTTTCACCAGCACCCCCTCCCACAGGATGTCCACGCTCCATCCCTCGACGCAATTCAGGGTGACCGCCTTGGTATAATGCTGGTGGTCGTCCACGACTTCCTGGTAGGTGTATTCCTCAGGATTGTCCACCAGGCCCGTGATTTTCAGCCGGTAGGTGCTTTCATCGATGTACTGCGGCCCATGGATGGAATTCTCCCGGAAATCGCTGATGGACGAGAGGTTCTCGCCTTTATACTCTTTAATCTCGGTGCCGTTGAGCGCTATGGGCCTGGCTGCCCCCATGCATCCGCTCACAAACAGGACGAGCGCGACAAATGCGATTTGCCACTGCTTCATGCTAGGCGAACCCCCCGCCGGAATTTAATGTTTTCCCTTCTTCTTTGCTGCCCGCCGTTTAAAAATATCCCTGCGGATTCCCTGTCCATACATCAGATTATGACAGCCTGGCCTTGTAATCCCCATACCCGAATTTCCTCACGCTGCGGAGTTTTTTGCCTTCAGGGTCGTAAAGCGCCAGCGTTGGGAGCGCTATGCCGTTGAAGGTCGTGTTTTTCACGAACGAATAGAGGGCCATGTCCAGGAACACCAGCCGGTCGCCGCGTTTGAGTGGCGACCCGAACGAGTAATCCCCTATGACGTCTCCTGCAAGGCAGGAAATCCCGCCCAGCCGGTAGGTGTGCCTGAATTCGCCCGGCCTGCCCGCCCCTATCACGTTCGGGCGATAGGGCATCGCCAGCACGTCAGGCATGTGCGTTTCTGCGGACGTGTCCAGTATCGCTATCTCCATGCCGTTTTTCACGATGTCGAGCACGGTCGCGACCAGCACGCCGGCATTCAGCACCACCGCCTCCCCGGGTTCCAGATAGACCTCGACCCCGTATCTTTTCCTGAAGTCACTGATGGTTCTGCAGAGCAACCCCACGTCATAGCCGCTCCTGGTTATGTGGTGCCCCCCGCCGAAATTCACCCATTTCATCCGCTTTATGTGTTTCCCGAATCTTTTTTCGAAAGATTTCAGGACGCGCACCAGCACGTCGGAGCCCTGCTCGCACAGCGCGTGGAAATGCAGGCCGGATATCCCGTCCAGATCCTCGCCTTCCAGATCTTCCGCGAGGATGCCCAGCCTTGAGCCTTTGCCGGCAGGATTGTACAATTCCACCTCGACTTCCGAGTGCCCGGGGTTCACCCGCAGGCCCACATCTATCTTTTTCCCGCCCTTCCTGGCCTTCTCTATCATGCCGCGGTATTTTTTCCACTGATAAACGGAATTGAAGATTATATGGTCAGAGTATTCGATGACTTCCTCCATGTCATTTTCTGAATACGCGGGGGAGAAGGTGTGCACTTCACGGCCGAATTCCTCGCGGCCCAGCCTCGCTTCAATCGGCCCGCTTGCGCAGACCCCGTGCAGGTATTTCCTGATGAGCGGGAACGTGCTCCACATGGCATATGCCTTGAGGGCAAGGAGTATCTTCGCGCCGGTGCGCTTCTGCACCGAATCCAGGATCTCCAGGTTCCGCCTGATTGCGCCAGTGCTCACTATGTAGCAGGGCGTCCGCGCCTTGTCCGTAATCCCTTCCGGGAAATCAGAGAGCGCCTGCCTGTAGATGTCCCGCATGTCCTGGCAGCTGCATGTTTCAGCCATGGGGTTCACTGCGGGAGCTCTCCCTTGAAATCGACCTTCAGCGAAGGGAGCCCGTGCTTGTCCAGGGCATCCATCATCGGGTCCGGGTCAAGCTGCTCTACGTTGAAGACTCCGGCGCCTTTCCATGTCCCTTTTATCACGAGCATCGCTGCGAGGGCAGGCGGCACGCCAGCGGTGTAGGAAACCGCCTGCGCCTGCACTTCCCTGTAGGTCTCTGCATGGTCGCATACGTTGTAGATGAAAACCTTTTTTCTCTTCCCGCCCTTCACTCCGTCGAAGACGCACCCGATTACGGTTTTTCCGGTGTAGTTGGTTCCGAGCGTGCTGGGGTCAGGGAGGAGGGTTTTCAGGAACTTTATCGGGATGACCTTGCACCCGTTGTAATCGACCTCATCTATCCTCGTGAGCCCCACGTCGTGCAGGACGCGGAAGTGGGTCAGGTAGTTTTCTGAAAATGTCATCCAGAACCGTATCCTCTCCAGCCCCTTTATGTTCTTCACGAGCGATTCCATCTCCTCATGCCAGATGAGGAAGCTCTCCTTCGGGCCGGCGACCGGATAATTGAAAGCGAAATGCACGCACTCTGTGCTCAGGATCGGCGGCGTTTCCACCCATTTCCCGTTTTTCCAGTATTTTCCGTTGTGCAGGAATTCCCTGAGGTTGATCTCAGGGTTGAAGTTGGTCGCAAAGCCCTTCCCGTGGCTGCCCGCGTTGCAGTCCACTATGTCTATGGTCTTTATCTCGTCGAAAATGTGCTTTTGCGCATAGGCGCAATAGACGTTGGAAACGCCAGGGTCGAATCCGCACCCGAGAATCGCCGTTATCCCCTTCTTCCTGAACTTGTCCTGGTATGCCCATTGCCAGCTGTATTCGAACCTTGCCTCTTCGGGCGGCTCGTAGTTGGCGGTGTCTATGTAGTGCACCCCGCTTTCGAGGCACGCGTCCATTATGGTCAGGTCCTGGTAGGGAAGCGCGACGTTTATCACCACGTCCGGCTTGAACTCGCCTATGAGCTTGACTAGCTCAGGGACCTTGTCCGCGTCAACCCGCGCTATTTTTATCTCCCGGTTATATTTCTCCCGTATCTCCTGCTGGATCTTCTTTGGTTTGTCGAGGCTCCTGCTCGCGAGCATGATGTCGCTGAAAACCTCGGGAATCTGCGCGCATTTTTTCGCGACGACATTGCCAACCCCGCCTGCCCCTATGATAAGAACTCTCCCCATTCCACATCACCATTTACCTAAATCGTATCCTCTCTCCACAACTTTCGGGGCACAGGATTAAATAATTTCCCCTGCCCCGTGAATCCGTATCACCTGCAAATCGATTCGCCGATTTGCTGTCCGATAGCCCTTTATTTTTAAAATATTGGGGTGCATCTACCTGCCATGAGACCCATCTTATTCGTGCTTCCGCTGCTGCTTATCGCAGGCTGCTGCAATATTACGAGCCCGTCGTCCGAGTCTTCGTCTTCTTTCTGCTCCCTCGGGACCTACGGCCCGGCATGCACAGACCTGTGCGACAAGACCAGCGGGGCCTCAGCTGATTGGGGCCCGGACTGCGTGCCCAACTGCATGGACCTCGTGCGCCAGCAGGGGCTGGGCGACGCGACCACCTGCTGCAAGGAATCCAT
>CAZYGF010000103.1:0-3910 GCA_964647575.1 Microcaldota archaeon | reverse complement strand
ACGTCATGCAGCATTACAGGAACAAGGTGCCCATAATACTCGACGGCAAGCGTGGGGACATAGGGAAGTCCAGCGAGGCATACGCCCGCGAGGCATACGATTTCTGGGGCGCCGACGCGGTCACGGTCAGCCCGTACATGGGCTACGACTCGGTGGCGCCGTTCGTGCGCGAGGGAAAGCTCGCTTACGTCCTCTGCAGGACATCCAACGAGGGCGCGAAGGATTTCCAGGAGATGAAATGCGGCAAAAAGCAGCTGTACGAGGCCATAGCCGAGAAGGCCGTGAAATGGAAGTGCGGTCTTGTAGTTGGCGCCACGAGCACTGCAATCGCGAAGCTGGCGAAAAGCACCAAAGGCAGCGTTCCCTTCCTCATCCCTGGCGTGGGCGCCCAGGGCGGCGACCTCGACGCTGTCATGAAGGCGATAAGGGGCAACCCAGGCATCCACCGCATCAACGCGTCCTCGTCCATCGCCTATGCCTACGAGAAACAGGGCGGCAGCCCTGCGAACGCTGCGCTAAAGGAGGCGGAAAAACTCAACAAGACCATCCGAAACTACCTGATTTAAAATGGTAAGACCATAATGGATGTGGTTAATATGCCCGTCACCAAGGAAAAAGAGCCGGAGCACCAGGTGCTGGATGTCTCAACGCAGCAGCGCAATATCCTGAACGTGGCCCCAGCAGTGAAGCCGCAGGAAAACAAGGCAGCGGAATTTTATGGTAACCTCAGCGTAAAGCTCAAGGAAGTCGCCCAGAATATCGTGGGTGATGCAGGCGCCAAGCTCAACTTTATTGCCGTAGTAAATAATGCCACCGCCAAGGCGGCTGGCGCGATGGGCGACGAGGGAATGAAACTGGCTCAGGACCTGAACCAGTCCTATCTGAAGCAGGGGCAGGCCGTAAGGGAAACCCTGGACGATCAGAACAAGATGCGCCTTGCGCTGATGATCGGCAGCGCCCCCTCTGAACTGCACTTCCAGGAAAGCAAGGACCTGCTGAACCAGGTCAATGGCTCAGAGGGGCCATTGAAGGAAAAACTGGCAAAAATCGAAGAATGGAAGAATGCAAGGGTAGCCGGGATAAGGCAGGTGGGGGACGAGGAGCGGGCTGGGATAACCGCGAAAATCGATGAGATGAAGAAGCCCCTCGTGATAAGCCACATAGCCGACAGCATCGCCACGCGATACAAGATAGAATACCCCCAAAGCGACAAGGAATCGGTCCAGCCGCTCATAAAGGACGCGGTTACGAAGGCGTGGGAAACGGCATATGCGGAAGTGTACGGCCGGAAAGCCCCCTCAGGTTAAATGATAACTATTTATATGATGCGACGTCATTCGCTAACATGCGAGGGGCGGAAAAGCTGTTCGTGCCGAAGAAGCGCTCGCACAAGGGCGAGAACGGCAGGTTGCTCATCATAGGCGGGAGCAGGCAGTACCACGGCGCGCCTGTGCTTGCGGTACTGGCCGCACGGCGCTTCGTCGACCTGGTCTATTTCTATCCCGGCGACAAGGACCAGCACGTCATAAGCGCAGTGAAGCGCGTCTCCGAGGTGATCGTGGTCCGCGGCCTTGGCAACCTTGCGAAAATGGACTGCGTGCTGTTCGGCGTGGGGCTTGGCAGGGCGAAATTCAGCGTCCGCACGCTTGCGAAGGCAAAAAAACTCGTAGTTGATGGCGACGGGCTCAAGCGCGTGAAGGGAAAAATCCCCCGTGGCTCCATACTCACGCCGCATGAGGGCGAATTCCGCATGCTGTTCGGGATGCGCGGGACACGCAGCAACGTGAGGGCGATGGCAGCTAAGCACAGGTGCATCATCTTAAAAAAAGGCCCTGAGGACATAATAAGCGACGGCAGGCGCACCGTGATAAACCGGGTGCACAACCAGGGAATGACAAAAGGCGGGACAGGGGACGTCCTTTCCGGCCTCGTGGCCGCGCTTGCATGCAAAAATGACCCGTTCACCGCGTCGGTCGCAGGCGCCAGGATAAACGGATACGCGGGAAACATGCTGAGGAAGTCATACGGCTATAACTTCTCGGCATCGGATCTGGCGAACGAGCTGGCGAAGAGCTGCGAGCGCCTATACGGGAAAAAATAATCACGAGCGTGCGTTTGATGATTGAGGACCTTGATGCGGATTCGCTTGCCGGCTGCGGCCTGGAGAAGGCATACTCCAACTGCGGCTTCCAGGCGACCAACCTCGCGCGCGGGATAGCCATAATCCGCGAGATGAAGACGAAAAAGGCGACCGTTTTCCTGACGTTCACCTCCAACATGGTCGCATCCGGCCTCCGCGGCATCATCGCCGAACTGTGCAGGCGCAGGTTCGTCGATGCGATAATCACCGCAGGCGGAAGCCTTGACCACGACCTGATAAAATCCGCCAAGAAATACGAGCTCGGCTCATTCATGATGGACGACGGCGAGCTCCACAAGAGAGGCATCAACCGCCTCGGCAACATCCTGGTGCCGAACGAGTGCTACGAATACCTGGAAAAGTTCATGCTGAAAACCTACGAGAAGCTCTACCAGCAGGGCAAAACAGCCTCGCCATCGCAGATTGCAGCCAAAATCGGCGAAAAAACAGGAGAGGATTCGTTCCTCCACTGGTGCACGAAGAACAGGATACCCGTCTTCTGCCCTGGCATAACCGACTCAGCCATCGGGCTCCAGACCTATTTCTTCAAGCAGAAGCGGAAGGATTTCTGCATCGACGTCACAAAGGACATGAACGAGCTGGCGCAGCTGGCGCTCAACGCCGAAAAGACCGGCGGCATAGTGCTCGGTGGCGGCATATCCAAGCACCACGCAATCGGCGTGAACCTCCTCCGCGGCGGCTTCGACTACGCCGTATACGTGACCACATCGTCGCCCTGGGACGGCTCGCTCAGCGGTGCGAGGACCAACGAGGGCATATCCTGGGGCAAGATAAAGGAGAAGGCCAGCCACGTGACCATAGACGCGGACGCGACAATCGCCTTCCCGCTGATGATGGCGCCTTTCCTGAAACGGTGATGCGATGGACACACTGCTACCGTTCATGCTCGCATTCGTCGCAGGCTTCCTTGTCAAATGTGTGGACTGGCTTGATGACGACAGGAAGAGCAAAAGCCCTTCCAAATACGCCATCGCCGTCGTCTACGGCCTTCTCATCGGCTACATCATAGGCGCATCCACCTTCTCGGTCCTGTTCCTGGCCGCCCTGGTGGCGCAGGTATTCGCGAGAAAGGTCGACACGACCGCCCACCGCATAGGCTTCATAACCAGCGCGATTGCCATGGTATTCTTCGGCTTCCCGCCCATAGACGCCGCCCTGTTCGCCTTCTTCCTGCTGCTGGCCTTCCTTGACGAGGCGGATTACATCGGATGGCTCAGGCCGCTCGTGGAATACCGCCCGTTCCTGAAGGTGGGCGCTTTCGTCATGCTGGCAGCGGGCAGGTGGGACTACTTCGCAGGGATAATGCTCTTCGACATCGGCTACCTGCTTTTCCCTGCCCTCCAAAAACATATAAAATAAGGGAGAGAATAACGCTTATGGACGAGGGACTGGATTTCGCTGTCAAATATCCGTTCAGCGACAGCGCCCGGAAGAGCCTCGGGGACACCCAGCTCACGGAGCGCATCGTCCAGCTCGCAGTCGAACGCATACGCAAGGCCATCAGGGGCGACGACGGCGCCAGGGTGGTCTTCCACGAATCCGACAAGAGGGAAGAACTCGCCTCCTTTGCAGCAGCCAGGATGATACTCGGCCACCTACGCAACCCCTACCTCACCAACCGATTCGCCGTGAACGAGTCGAAAATCGTCCGGGGGCGCATAAACCGGGAGGATGAGCGGGCCGTGGACGCGGTTGCGGCCCAGTTCGGCATAGCGAGCGCTGTGGAAAACGGCCTGATGCTCATCGATT
>CAZYGF010000102.1:0-4046 GCA_964647575.1 Microcaldota archaeon | reverse complement strand
CGACCTTAACCGGCTGGCCGCCATGCTGGCCGATCACGGCGGTGCTGAGCAGCCATTCAAGGCCTCCTGCGCCTGCCCAGAAGGCGTATCTGGCCCCTGAGGCAGCCACCTTTGCCAGCTTCGGATGCTCCGCTTTCGCCACCGCGGCTGCGCCACTGAGACGCTTGATGTTGAAGTCGTATGTCTGGTTGGCGATGGCATCCAGAGCGACTGTTGCAACGTGCCTGAAGTAGCGCCTGGACTCAGGCTGCACAGGCTTTCCCATTGGGCCGGTCCTGCAGAGCCTCATTCCGCTCCCCTCATTATTGGCTCGAGCTGCAGCTGCCTGGTCGTGAAGAACCGGTCTGTGAATTCACGGACGCTTTCAGCCGTCCTTTTCCTGAACTCCCGTTCTTTCCTCTGAACGTGCAGCTGCCAGGGGGCCTTGCCATCGCAGAATTTCCGCGTCGCACGCTCTGCGCGCTTGCCGATGGTCTCTTCCTTCTTCTCCTTCGTGCCAAGCGCACGCTGCATCAGTGCATGCTGGTCAAGCCGCTCGAACAGCAGCATCAGCTGCCGCAGAAGCCGTGCTGGCAGTACCCGGCCGGGTGGAACCCCGATTACCCGGACTGGCTGCACCGGCCTCATTCCGATCCTGTTTTTTATCCCCATTTCTATCACCTCCTATGGGTTGTGATAGAAGGTGCTGCAAAAGGGCTATATAAACTTATTCCACCAAAACTCACATGCATATCCAAAAAATAGGCATATTTTTAAGGATTATTGAATAAGCATTCAACTATGGGCAGTAACATAGTCGAAATCGATGATAAGGACCGGGCGATTCTGGACGCCCTGAAGGCGAATTCGTCGCTTTCCATGCAGATGATAGCCAAGAAGACCGGCATCCCGGTCGCAACAGTCCACCATCGCATCAAAAAGCTCAGGGCCGGCGGCATCATAAAGCGCTACACCATAGACATCGACGAGGCGAAGCTCGGCCGGAAGATGGTGGTGCACATACTCATAAAGGCGACACCGAAAAGCGACCACACGGCCCTGCTGGAGAAGCTCATGAAGCACGAGTGGGTGGAAGATGGTTCGGTCATAACCGGCGCATTCGACGTCATAATAAAAGTGAGGCTCGCCGACGTGGAGGCGCTTGACCAGTTCGTGCTGAAGTTCATGCGCACCTTTGACGAGATAGCCGAGACGCAGACGATGATAGCGTACAGGAACATCATGAAGGAGTGAGCGGATGGGACGGAGAAGGGTGCTCACCGGGACGCCGATGCCGAAGGCGCTGGCATGCGGCATGCTCGAGGACGAAGGCCGCGTGCTGTTCCTCGTGAGGAGGGATGAGCATGGTACGGAGCGCATCGAACTGCCGTGCGTGCTTGTGCCCTCGGGGCGCAGTCCGTTCGCAGAGATAAAAAGCGAGTTCATGCGCCAGACTGGGATAGACGGGCAGGTGCACGAGATAATCCTGGAAGGGCGGCACAACGCTGGCACGAGGAAGCGGAGAATCTGGGTGCCGTGCCTTGTTTTCCGCGTCACGGCGCGGGAGAGGCGTGCGAAGCCATCCAGCGAATTCTCCGGATTCAGGTGGCTCCCGCTCGAAGAGGCGAAAAAACAGAGGCTGGGGCGGAACGCTGAATGGCTGCTGAGGGCCAGGCCGGCGCCAGAGCAGCCTGTAGGAGCTACGCGAGCCTGAACTTGAAGCCGTAGTGGATGAGCCCCTCTGGGTCGTCCTTCTGTATCATCCTGAAGACCTGCTCCACGCGGGTGCCGATTTTCACGTCCTTCTTGTGCGCATCCACTATCTGCGCGGTGAGCTTAGCGCCCTCGTCCAGCTCCACTATGGCCAGGATGTAAGGCACCTGGTCCTCGAAGCCCTCGGGCGGCGCGGTCACCTCGGTGAACGAGTAGATTTTCCCCTTGCCGGAATACTTGAATTCCACGAGCTTGCCCTTGCGCCTGCACTTCGGGCAGATGGAACGCTTCGGGAAGTAGTGCTTGCCGCACGTCTCGCATTTGACGCCGAGCAGCCGGTACCTTTCCGGGATCCTTCTCCATGTGAGCGGTATCGATTCCTTCATATGCGTCACTTCCTGGCCTTGGCGTAATCCTCCTTGAACTGCGCTATGCCCTTGTCCGTGAGCTGGTGCTTGAACATGTTGTCGAACACCGCAGCCGGGACCGTGGCTATGTGCGCACCGAGCTTCGCGGCCTCGACAACGTGCTTGACAGAGCGGACTGAGGCCACGATGACCTCTGTCTTGTACCCGTAAGCGCTGAATATCTGCATTATCTCGCTTACCAGCTTCATGCCATCCTCTGAGATGTCGTCAAGCCGGCCCACGAACGGGGAGACGTATGTCGCGCCTGCCTTTGCTGCGAGCAGGGCCTGTGATGGCGAAAAAACCAGCGTCACGTTGGTCTTTATGCCCTTGTTGCTGAGAGCCCGCACGGCCTTCATGCCTTCCTTTGTCATCGGGATTTTCACGACGACGTTGGGCGCCCATTTGGCGAACTCCACGCCCTCATCCACCATGCCTTCGGCGGTGTCGGCTGTGCCCTCCACGCTTATTGGCCCTTTGACGATCTTGGCTATCTCCTGTATGACTGTCCTGTGGTCGCGGCCCTCCTTCATCATGAGCGTTGGGTTGGTCGTCACGCCGTCGCACATGCCCAGCTCCACAGCCTTCTTTATCTGCTCGACATTGGCAGTGTCCATGAAGAATTTCATAAGGAGATATACTATCCTGAAGGTTTTAAGCCGCTATCTTTTCGTGGCTGCCTCAGTATTGGATGCAGGTGCAATTGGCCGGCATCTGCCCGGCTTGCGCATTGCTGCAGTATTCACGGCCGCAGTAGGGGGTAACAGACGGGGGGCAGGCGGTCTTTCCGGCAACCTGGTTGAGCAAAGGCACTGCCAGAACATAGAGCGCTGCCAGGATGATGAATGCCACGAGTGCATATTTTGCGAAGGCGAGCATGTGCTTGTCTTTTTTAATCAGGTAAAGCAGGCCGGCCAGGACAACGGCCAGAAAAGCGAGCAGGACCAATAAGCCAAGAAACAGCTGCGCAGTGTCGCACAAAGTATTCAATGCCATAATTTCACTTCTTCTTCAATACCCCTTTCACCGCCTTAGCTATGCCTGCGGCGTCAAGGCCGTATTTCCTATAGAGCTCTGAGCAGCTGCCGGTCTCGCCGAAGCCGTCCATGCCCACGCGCCTGAGCACGGCCGGGCAGCCAGATTCCGCAAGCACTTCCGCGATGGCGCTTCCCAGCCCGCCGTCAACCTGGTGGTCCTCTGCGCTGACAATGGCGCCGCATTTTTTGGCGTAGGAGAGTATGGAGGCGCGGTCAATCGGCTTTATGGTGTGCATGTCGATTACTGCCGCGCCTATACCAT
This sequence comes from Microcaldota archaeon, assembly GCA_964647575.1. Lineage (GTDB taxonomy): Archaea > Micrarchaeota > Micrarchaeia > Anstonellales > Bilamarchaeaceae > Bilamarchaeum. The sequence continues at coordinate 648 of CAZYGF010000102.1, read as the reverse complement.
CCTTCTTCAGTTCTTCAGCCGCCTTCAGGGACTCGTGGACCTGCAGGCCGCATGCGAATACCGCAACGTCGCTGCCGTCGCGGCAGACGTTCGCCTTCCCAACTGCGAACGGCGTGTCAGGCGTAGTGAATACAGGCGCGTTCTCGCGCGAGGTGCGGATGTAAACAGGGGTTTTCAGCGCCGCGGCCGCATGCGTGGCCTTCCTGGCCTCCTCCACGTCCGCGGGCGCAAGCACAACCATGTTCGGCAGCGCGCGCATCAGGGCGATGTCCTCGAGCATCTGGTGGGACGCACCGTCAGGCCCCACGCTGAGGCCGGTGTGCGACGCATGTATTTTCACGTTCACGTCGTTGTAGCAGATTGAGACGCGTATCTGGTCGAAGTTCCTGCCCGGCGAGAAGGCGCCGAATGCCGAGATGAATGCCATCTTGCCGCAGGACGCGATGCCTGCAGCCACGCCTGCCATGTTCTGCTCTGCAACGCCGACCTGCACGAAGCGTTCCGGGAATTTCTCTGCGAACCAGTGCGTCCTGCTGGACTCTGAAACGTCGGCCGAGACGGTCCAGACGTTCCTGTCCCGTTCGCCCAGCTCTGCAAGCGCCTTGCCAAAGCCGTCGCGGCTGCTCTTCTTTGCAAGGGCAGGCGAGA
>CAZYGF010000101.1:0-4104 GCA_964647575.1 Microcaldota archaeon | reverse complement strand
GGAAGCCATGCCGGTGGTGAACGCCTCCGTGACCTCATCTTCGGCAAAATCTGCCTCGTTGACAAGAAGCTTGCATTTAGGGCAGATGTACACTATCTTTTCGCTTTTTTCACCGCCCTGCTTCCTTTTCGCGGCCTCTTCGTCCTCTTCCCGGTCGACTTCTTCCACTGCCTTTTCTATTTCTTCGTCCATTTTTCCAACTCCCTGCCTTCCTTGTCAACTGTGATCTTTATCCAGCTTATTATGATGACCGAGATGCACAGCACGACGAGCGTCAGCAGGCTAGGCACCACCGTGCCGTAGAGCAGCCAGTTCACCGCGAGGAAAACCGCCAGCAGCATCCAGAACGCAACCGCGTCCATCAGGAGGTTCCCGTGCCTGGGCGGGGTTGCCCTGGCCTGCCGCATCAGCCTTTGCGCCTGGAAATACCGCGTAATGCCTTCGTACAGCGCAATCAGCCCGAACGGGACCAGGCCGAGCATTATCATGCGCAACAAATCATAGCGCGGGCCTGTCACGCTCAGCGCCGTTACGAAGCCGAGAATGAAGATCGTGCCCGTCAGCACGAGCGTGTTGGCAGACGACATGTAATACTGGGCCCTCGCGACCATGAGCGCCGTACCCTCAGTTTTGTCCATACCGGGAATCCGCGGCTAAAATTAATAAATCGGTATTCGAGCGCAGTATTCGAGCGTTGCGGAGACGGCTATCTGGTGGGCGTGGACTATGTAGTCCGGCCCTGTGAGGTGCCTGGCCACACGGGTGGCGCCTGGCCGGAACTCGGTCGCGTTTACCCAGAATTCCGAGGCATTGTCCGGGTGGAGGACGTAGTTGAGCGTAAGCTGCATGGCAATCTCGGAGACGAGGCCATAGGCCTGGGGGATCCTGAACGCGTAACGTGCAACGGCGTTTGCGATACCGATGTCAGGGTCCGTGAGGCAGACGGCCTTTATGAGCCCCGTCTTCTCTTTGGTCTGTACGTACGGCGTGGTTCCATCCTCCCAGCCGAGCTGAGCTTCGTAGCGGTTCAGTGCGTACTTGATTGCGCCCTTTATGACCGGTCCGGTAATTATGCTGAGGGGCTGGGGAGTGGGATACACCGCGCTGTCAAGCTGGCCGACGAGGACAGAAACAGACCAGGTCGCATCCGAAGAGGCGCCGGGCACTGCGTTCCACTGGCCAACATTGCCCTCTTTCGGAAAATCCAGCTCAAGAACAATGCTTTCCGTCTTGACAAGCCTGAACAAACTGGTTGTGGGATTGACCTTGATGGAGCCTGCAGCGCATTCCAGTTTCACGCTTGCGGGCTGCTCCATGGGCGGCGGGCCCAGGTGGTGCCTTCCGAATTCCTTTACGGGGTTATATGCCGGCCTGGAGCCGGATTCCTTGAAACCAGCCCTTTTTGGAGGCGGGACAGTGATCGTTTGCATGGTTATACCTGCATTTATTATCTATAGAACCCTATTTAATACTATTTTTTACCACAAGTGGCCTTTTCAGCAGGAAGCCGCCCAGCAGGAAGATGAGGAATGCAGGCAGCAGCGGGCACACCTGGCTGTTGTTCCCTACGCCAGGTATCGTCGTCTCCTGGTACTTGAGCGACGGGTCGTTCGGGCTCTTTATCTCCACCGTGGCGCCCGCACCGGCAGCGCCGCCGCCCAGGTCAGCCTCGTAGCGCTTCCCCTGGGAGTCGAACTTTATGGCCGTGGCATTGTAGGCCTGCGGCGTGGCAGAGGCCGCGAGCTCAGGGTTGGCGGCAAGGAACTGCTGCGTCCGGTAGGTCGAAATCTCATAGCGGACCTGCGTCCCTTCAGGGACAAAGATCCACTCGTCCGCGCCGACAAGGTTGCCAGACGCTATCGCGCCTGGGATGTTGTTCTCGTACTGCTCGGTCTCGTAGTTCATGCCGACGTGGTTGCCCGAGGAATCATAGGCATGCAGGTCCATGTCCGGCAGGGTATCGTCAAGCGCATTCTCCGTAGTGGACGCATTCAGGCCTCCGTTCACAGGGGCCGGCCCTGGATGGGCGACCGCGCCGACGAGGTTCACCGGGTTATATGGCTCGACCTTGACCGTGGCTGAGAATGGCTGGCGCGTCATGGACGTGGCTGTGATTTTAAGCTGCCAGGGGGGTATGAGATACGTCGAGCCGGAAGACGGGGCGCCTGAGTAGATGGTCGGGGTATCATAGCCGCCATCGCTTCCAGTGATCCACGTTTGCCCGGATTGGGTGGTCATGTCATTGACGACGTGATGGTTGTAGTGGCCATCCCAGTAGACATCGTATAGCACGACTCCAGACGCAGGCGCACCGAAAGTGGCCATGCGGTCGCGGCCTTCGATAATCATGTAACTTTCCGGGTTCGCCGATAACGGGTTGTCAAGCCGCAGCACTGCATCGCCCGGCTTCATGCCCTCGAGCGCTGATATCGTATACGACGTATTGATTGCAGCATCCCTGTACGTGAGCCAATTGGCAGCGAACTTGGTAAAACTCGCCATCTGGGTGGGAGTGCTGCCATCATTCGGGCCCCAGTGGCTGCCTGAGCACATGAGGTCCCATTTGCTGGAATCCCCGAATTGCCTTTCCGGGCTGGTCCCCGCATCATAGTTGTACCTGTCGCTGATGCGGTAGAAAGCGCCGTTCTTGTACTTCGAAGTGAGCGTATGGCCGAATTCGTGCACCCATCCGCCCAGCTCGCGGTTCTCGCTGAGCAGCACGATGTTCTTGACGTATATCCTCCTCTTTCCCTGGAAGGCGTCCACTTCGACGAACTGGTTGTCTGCGAAATAGGAGCATGCGTTGGCGAACGCGGCGGTCGCGTCGCTCTGGTGGCCGTTCCCTGCATATACCACCACGACCCGTTCGAAATACAGGTCCTGGGGGACGTCAGCCCCGCTGAACGCCTTCTTTATGGCGTCCACGCCAAACGGGACGTTGGCGTTGGGGTAGTGGTAGCTCGCGAGCGGCTGGTCGACCCCGTACCAGTCGTCGTCGCCCCTGGAGCCGTCCTTATCAAGGAAGGAGAACTTAAAGGGCGGTTGCATGCCCATTGAGTTGACGCCGTAGTATTCGTTTATCTTCTGGGTCATCTTCATCGGATCGGATATCAGCGCGTTTCCCGGGCGGTCGGCCGTATCGGCCATGAGCACGAGCGTGTCGCCGTATTCGCATAGCCCTGCTTCCTGGGCCGCGCCGTAAAGGGCAGCGGCGATGTCGTTTTCCGCGCCTCCCTCTTCATCCCGGTTGTCGGTGGCCACGAGTATGTATTTCCCGCAGGTCCACATGACGACGCCGTGGTCGGTAACGCACCCCTTGTTGGGGTCGTCGGACGGGCCGAAGATGCTCTCGAAGAAACCCTCGAATATGTCGTTGAGTGCCTTTACGAGCGGCTTGGGGTTGCAGTTCTCCCCGTAGGTCGAGATGCCTGCATCGCGGCCCTGATAGCTTGAATGCTCGGTGTCCAGCTGCTCGTTGAAGAAGGTGAGCCATATGCCTGGTTCCTGGTCCGTGCTGAAGACGGCGACGGTCGCGTGCAGGTCGTCGGCGTCGCTATTCCCGGTCTCGGAAATGCTGTATGAGCGCCCGGTCCCGAGGTTGTCGCCGGAATCTTCACTGCTGCTGACGCTATCCGGCCAGCCCAGGGTGCTGGCAGCTTTTTGCAGGACCTGCTGCGCCTTTTCGTCGTCACTGACGGCGAACGAAAGCGAGCAGAAGAAAAGCGCCACGGCCAGGATTACCAATAGTTTCCGGGTGAACATGCATCCGAATGGGGGCGAAAAAAGTATAAATGCCCCACATCAGGGCGCAAAAAGGATAAGAAAAATATAAAAGAAATCAGGGCCTGGCGACGTGCCATTTGCCCCCTACGCCCTCGCCGTTGGTATCGCCAGGGGCGTGGTCAGCCGCATAGCGGTAGAGGGGCAGGTCGTTGTAGGTCACCTGGTTGGTGCTGTCGTTGCGGATGATGAACCTGAACTTGCCAGGAATCCCTTTCGGGATTACGATCTGGTCTGTGACCAGGACCGGGGGCCAGTTCTGCGCGCATGTGCCATAGCAGTTGCTTTTGTTGACTGCGTCATCGGCAAATGTGTAGAGCGTCA
>CAZYGF010000100.1:0-4106 GCA_964647575.1 Microcaldota archaeon | reverse complement strand
CCTGGCCGAGTTCGTGAAGACGGTTGCGCCGAAAATCCTGATACCCGTGCACACGAACGCGGCTGCTGAGTTCAAGACGATGCACCCTGACGTGCGGATGCCTGAGAAGGGCAAGCCGATCGAGCTGTAATCCACCGATCCAAACGATGCCATAATAAAGAAAGCTCCGAAATGATTTAATGGCAAAAAAACGCAAATCCAAGATATGGGCCGCCTGGGTATGGCTGATGACCGGCACGCTCCACGTTTTTTACCTGTCTGCCAAGTCCATCTTCGCACTGGTCGGTTCCATCTTCTCCAAAGCATACACGGCAGGGAAACATGCCGCCAGGCCTAAATATGCCGACGCCACTTACCAGCCATTTACCGTCCAAAAGACATTGGCAGGGGGCATAACCGAATTCGAGAAGAAGCTCTCGTCCAAAAGCACCATCGGACTGGTGCTTGGGGCGCGCGGAAGCGGAAAATCCGCCCTTGGGATGCGCATCCTGGAGAACCTGGCCGCAAAGGGCCGGAAAGTGTGCGCCATGGGATTTGATGAATCCGCGCTTCCGGAGTGGATCCGGCCCGTGGGCAGCGTGGACGGGATACCAAACGGCTATTTCGTGCTCGTGGATGAAGGCGGCATCCTCTTCTCTTCAAGGTCCTCGCAATCCTCCGGGAACAAACTGCTCTCCTCCCTCCTCCTGGTGGCCCGGCACAAGGACCTGTCAGTGCTCTTCATATCCCAAAACTCGGCCAATCTCGAGATAAACAGCATAAGGCAGGCGGATTATCTCCTGATGAGGAAGCCCTCGCTTCTGCAAAAAGATTTTGAGCGCAAAAAAATCGGCCAGATTTACGATGGGATAACCTTTGCGGACCTTCCGGATGGGGGGAAATACTCGACCCACGTGTATTCCGATGAATTCAGGGGCTTTGTGACGAACGAGCTTCCCGGTTTCTGGAGCAACAGGACGAGCAAATCGTTCGCAGAATTCAAGCTGAAGCAGAAGTAATGCCGCCTGACTATCCGTATTTCAGCTTGAGCACTATTATGCCTGCTGCTATCAGCACCGTGACGACGTTCGCGGCTATGAGCGGCAGGCTGCTTGTAAGAAGGCCGTAGGCCAGCCAGAGTATCGTGCCTGCGCAGAAGATGGCGAACGTGGGCAGCGACAGGTCCCTGGTGGATTTCGTCTTCCATGCGCGGACGAGCTGCGGGAGAAAAGCCACTGTCGTGCAGGCGCCAGCTGCGAATCCAACGAGCGAAACGTAGTCCATGGAACGATTGTGCTGCGTGCGGTTAAATGCCTATCCCTGTAGGCCTTCCAGTGCGGCGTATGCCTTCTCTATCTTCAGCTTTTCTTCGTGCACTCTCTTCGCCCAGCTGCTGTCCACTGCGACCTTCACCTTCAGCCGGGGCCTCTCCAGCGATACGAGCGCCTTCCACTCTTTCGCGGTGAATGGCTGCAGCGGCTCCGCTTCGCTGAGCGTGATGCCTGCTTCGCTGCATCTGCCCACCAGCCTGCCGACTATGCCGTGCGCCTCCCTGAATGGAATGCCCTTCCGCGCAAGCGCGTCCGCTATCTCAGTTGCCTGGGCGAAGCCCTGCTCCAGTTCGTTCCGCATCGCATTGTCATCGAAGCCGAGGCATCCCACCACCTCCGCCAGCATTACGGTGCACTCCTTCGCTGTCTCTATGCCCTGCATCACAGCGTATTTCGTTTCCTGCATGTCCGAATGATACCCCGACATGAGCCCCTTCTTCACGCTGAGCACGTGCATGAGGGCGCCGTGCACCCTGCCGCTGCGGCCGCGTATGAGCTCCAGCACGTCCGGGTTCTTCTTGTTCGGCATGATGCTGCTTCCGGTGCAGAACTCATCCGGGATTGTGATGAGCCGCTTCTGCGACAGCCATATGAGCTCCTCTGCGATTCCAGAGAGTTTCGTCATCAGGATAGCCAGCGCTGAGAGCAGCTCCGCCTCGCCTTCGCCGCGCGACGTTACGGCGTCGAGCGCGTTCTTCTGCACGCTGCCGAATGCCAGCAGCCTTGCGGTGTATCCCCTGTTTATGTTCCATGAGGTGCCTGAAAGCGCGCAGGCGCCCAGCGGGCTGGCGTTCAGGCGCCCGTAGCATCCCATGATGCGCTCTATGTCACGGCCGAAGCCCTGCACGAAGGAGTCGCACCAGAAGCTGACTGTGAGCGGCTGTGCTATGCGCGTGTGGGTGTAGCCCGCCATCACGCCGTCTTCCTTCGACAGCGCGGCGAAGCCTTTCTGGAGCGTGATTACCGCCTCGGTTATGGCGAGCGCCTCGTCCCTCATGTACATGCGCATGTCAAGCAGTGCCTGGTCGTTGCGCGAGCGTGCGGTGTGCATCTTTGCAGCTACAGTAGTAATCCTGGTCATATCCGCCTCCACGTTGGTGTGGATGTCCTCCAGTGCAGGGTCAAGCGTGAATTCGCCACTGCGCTCCGACTTCAGCAGGCGCCGCAGCGCTGACGTTATCGAATCCGCTTCTCTCCTGCCTAGTATGTCCTGCCGCCCCAGCATGCTGGTGTGTGCTATGCTCCCGAGCATGTCGTACTTCGCCAGCCGCCCGTCCAGCAGGACGTTCTCAGCGGAATTGAACCGCGTGACGCCGGCCTGGGCTCCGCTGAATGCGCCCTCCCATAGCCTTCCGCATGTTTTTACCGTATTTCCTGCCATATCTTGCCTTCGCTGCGCTGTTCCGCGCAGCGGCGGTTGCTCCCCCGATTTCTTATTTTAATGTTGCGCGACAACTGTTACATTTAAGTAGCCTACTGTTCCAAATGTAACTTATGGCTGAAAAGATATCAGAGCTCGTCTGGCTCTACGTCAAGCGCAGGCCATTCCTCAAGGAGATGCTGCGCGGCAGGCTTGCGAACCACTCTGCGCTGGCAAGGAAAATCTCCATGGAGGCATTCGGCACCAAAAGGCACCAGAACGCCGTGAAGATGGCGCTCGTGCGCCTCTCCGGGAAGATACGCGAGCGGGAAGAGGACCTTGAGGGCAGGATACTGTCCGTCATAGGGAAAAGCTCGCTCTCGGTCAGGAACAAGGTCGCGGTGGTCATCGCCACCCGGGAGCTGCCTGGCATGAAATATCTCTCCTACGTGGAGAGCAAGGGCATAATCACCTATATAGTAGAGGAAAAGGAGCTGGAGGCCGTGGGCAGGCACAAAGGCGTTATACGTATCCAGCCAAACCTCAACCTGATATCCATCCACAGCCCTGCTTCGGTTGAGCAGACGCCCGGCGTCATGGCGTACCTGCTCGACGCGCTGGCAGGCGAGGGCATAAACATAGAGGAGTTCGTCTCCTGCTACACCGACACGCTGTTCGTCGTGCGCCAGGCGGACACGGCGAGGGCGTACGAGATACGCAGCGGCATGATGGGCTGAGAAAAGCAAAGAGTATAAAATATAGCGCGCCATGCTCAATAAGGAAGGGGCGAGTGTCATGAAGCGGATAAAGGAATTCTTTCTCCTAAAGGACGATAAGTTCTTCGACCTGCTCCTGAAGCTCGCGGACTGCAGCTACGTCTCATCCCGCGAGTTCTCCGCGTTCCTGAACGACTTCGACAAGCTCGACGACGCTGGGCGGGCTGACAGGGTGAAGGCCCTGGGCCGGCTCGAGAAGGAGGGTGACGCGCTCGTGGCGACCATCGCCGAGGAGCTCTACCGCAACTTCATCACGCCCATAGACCGGGAGGACATCCACGAGCTCGGCTCTGACCTGGACACGTGCATAGACATGCTTGAGGAGGCGGCCAAGAAGATAAGCTACTACCGCTTCGAGAATATAACGCCGGTCCTGAAATCCCAGGCCGGGATCGTAGAGGAGCAGATGAGAAGCATACGCAATGCCGTGGCGCACCTGCGCCACCCGGTCAACATCAAGCCTGAGTGCCGGAAGGTGCTGGAGCTGGAGGACAAGGCCGACGACATATACGAGGCGGCCATGGCCCACCTGTTCGACCCGGACGAGGTGCTCCTCGTGAACAACGCGCTCCTCGTCATAAAGCTAAAGGACCTCTACGACGAATTGGAGGACATCTGCGACCTCAACCAGAAGCTGGCGCTCGTGATAGAGGGCGTGGC
>CAZYGF010000099.1:0-4139 GCA_964647575.1 Microcaldota archaeon | reverse complement strand
GGCACTACGACGACATGAAAGTGAAAAGCGTCACGGCCTACTACTCCCTCGACGGCCTCAGGAAGCAGGAGGGCGACGCGACCGTCTACAACACAGCCAACGCCACCGTTGTGGTTGCCCACGCGCCGATTACAATCACCCTCCCCAACGGCTCCATAACCATCACCAATGGCACGTTCTCCAACCCCTCGGAAGCCCCCTTCAAGCGGGGGTACTGGTGCGCCTTCCTGGACTGGCTCTCCACGCCGGTCGCCTATGTCCTCGGCGGCATGATAAACCTCACCTGCTACGAGGAGTCCCTTGCATATGCATCGCCCTATGCCACTGGCGTTTACAATTTCACCGTAAGGAACCTCACCATAGTGAATCCGCATCTCAGCGTGACCCTGGTGGGCGAGTTCACCATCGACTACACCGAGCACGGGACAAGGGAGCAGATGGACGAGGACGAATGCGACAGTACGTCCTGGGACGACAACGGGACCATAACGCTGTCTTCCTCAGACTCCGCGTCCTACGAGGTGCAGAACGACTACATGACAGTCGTGCCCTACCTGCCATATGTGCTCAGCCTCAGCGGCAATGCCTCGGAGAACTTGATGTACCACGCCTCCCTGCTTGCCAATTCCAACCTCTACAAGTACTATTCCAAAATGGATAATCTGACCGCAGGCGCATACTACGTCCATTCCTTCAACGTCACCCAGGATGGCTATGGCACGCAGTTCATCGCCGCCACGCCCATAGAGCACAACGACCTCCTGCCTGAGGACAGCGAAAGCCTGAACAACTACACCGGCCTGCATGTGCTGACCGACTTCAGGCACGGCCTGCAGCTGAGGAATCCGACCGAATTCAACAATATGAGCTACAACTACTCGCGCATCTATGATTTCACGGAGGTATTCTACAACCTCTCCAACGGCCCCCATCACGCCGAGCTGCAGTTCTATACGTGGTTCGGCAACTATTCCGCGCCTTCAGACATAAACGTGAGTTCTGAAACGCAACTGGCGCTCCAGGCAAACCGCATCGGCCAGGAGATAGCCGCCACCTGCACCCTCACAAGCAGGGGTGCGCCTGTGCAGGGGCAGGCCGTCGAGCTACGCGCAGGCAGCGAAACTGCTTATGCCACCACCGACGCCCTTGGCAGGTGTACCGCGACATTCACTGCAGGCGCCGGCTCGGTGGACGCCGATTTCAGGGGGGCGCCGACACTCCTGCCTTCAAGCGCCACAGCCACCATCTTCAACTACAGCCCCATGGTGATAAAGGACTTCGCCATCGGCAACTTCGCCCTCCTGCTCCTGCTCTCCGGCCTCCTTGCATTGTCCTTCCTCAGCATGGCGGCAGGGTTCAATCCGCTCGGCGGAGGGGCCCTGGTAGGGGGCATGAAAGACAAATTCTTACCGTTCGCAAAGATGCCCGGGCAGGGCAAGAAGGCGATACGGGTCAAGAAGGGCAAGGAGCTGGCGGTTTCCGTCGCCCTGGCGCTTGCCACCGGAGGTGCCGGAGGTGCGGTTGCCGGCAAGGTCGCGGCCGAGGCTGCTGCAAAGAAGGCGGCCGCCGAGGCGGCCAAGAAAGCTGCTGCGGAGGCGGCGAAGAAGAAGGCCGCAGAAGCCACAAAGAAGAAGATGATGCGAGAGCTGGCCGAGAGGGAAGGGAGGAAAGCGAAACTAAGCGCCATAGTGAAAAAAGGGAAGAAGGAAAGCCCCGATGGCTGGGCGCTAAGCAGGAAGCAGTCCTACGGCGACCTCATAAAAGGATGCAAAACCAGACCTGAGCTGGAAAAGCACCGCGGCGTCATAAAAATAATATTACACGATTCCCATGTGGAAATGATAAAGGAAAAAATCTGCAACTCATGTGAAAACCTGGGTCTAGACCCACAAGGCAGGTTCTACAAGCGCGATGTAACGCTTCACATCTCGCGGGACGCGTACCTGGATGCAACCCTGATAAAAGACAACCCATTCAATCCGGCACCGGAAAAGGTATATGCGATTACGAGGCGCAAGCCAACTGGAATGGACCCTCCAAACATGTACGAGTATACAATCTACCTGAGAGAGTCACGGTCGGATAAAGCGCTAACCCTCATAGGGGATGGAATGCATGAGAACTACCATCCCTATCACAAAATGGCCTGGGATGATCGGCATGTACGCCAGGCCGACGGATTTTGCGAGCTCATGACTTACGAGGATATCACGACCAACAGTAAAATCCCGAAGGATATCCGGGGCAATTACCGTATTGTAACCGGTCCATACCGAGAATACGCTGCCCAAGAGTACCTGCTCAAGGAGATGGTCGGGCGCGACCATTATGTCGTGGGGCATCTCGTAGAGGGGGAAGATTACCTTAGGCAACAGTTTGAAAAGGTTTCCGGCGGCGTTAAATATAATGATGTATTCCTGGGGAACCTTAATGATAAGGAAAAGCTTGCGATGCTTAAAGAGATTGTAAGAAATTGTGAAGACCTAGACGCGCAAAGAATCCTTGGAAATGTCAAATCCATTCGTCGGGGTGGTAGATATGAACTATAAAAACAGTATCGACCGGCTAAAAAAGGAGATTGCAGAGTTTAAGCCAGAGCCGGCAGTGCTTGAATGGTTAAAGAAAGAGCTAACTGCGCGCAACAAGCACTGGGAGAAACTTCCTCCCGGCGAAGCCGAATTTTTCCTATTAAGCCGTGTACAAGAACTCTTAGAGGATATAATCGAAGAAAAGCCCACAGACATACGCGCCTACGTGGAAAAACAGCTGAAAGAGGAAGAATATGACGAAAGGCTTAGTCGCATAGGCAAAGAAATCTTCGGCATACGGGTTGGCGATGTGAAGGCGGCTGACGCGATGCAGAAGAAGCTCCGGCAATTCATCGAGAAAACGGATAAAGAGATGCCCGGTTTCGGTACCTCGCGTGGCCGGATGATGTCTGAGATGTATGGCGATATACTCGCCATACGTACGAAAGGGCGTGTAGGGAGCATGCGCATGATTCTGAGGATAAGCGAGGGTCAGGACAAGCAAAAAGAGAAGAAACGGTCGAGCAGGCGGCAAGGAAAGTAGCTGCAAAGGAAGGGCTGACCAGCTCCCTAGCCATCCACGCCGTGGCGTTATCCTCAATGTTTATATACGCCCACGACGATACCATATGGAGAGGTAAAAATGAAGATTTCCTACATGCTCTCCAAGGAGATAGCGCGCAAGATGATTCTTGTCCATCCGCCGGAGCCACGCAAGGAACTGCTCCTCTCCGCCCCGTCCCAGGGGGTTTACATCGGCAAGACGCGCTTCCTCCGCACGCCTGTCTTCTGGGACCCCACGAAGCTCATCAACCCGCACATAGCGATAATCGGCATAACCGGGTCGGGCAAGTCCTACACGGTCAAGACGTTCCTCACCCGCGCGTCGCTCATCTGGAACACCAACGCCATCATCCTGGACTGGGTGGGCGAATACGAGAAATGGGTGAAGCAGGCGGGAGGACGGGTCATCAACCTCGCCACTGAGCGCCTGAACATACTCGACCTGGTCGGCCTGCCGAAGAGGAGCAGGATAAAGCAGATAATCTCCGCGCTCGACATCCTCGTTGACCTCAAGAGCTACCCCAACGAGCGCGACGAGATAGAGGAGGCGCTCGAGATAGTCTATGACAGCATGGGCGGCAGGAAGAAGCCCGGGCTGGAGGAGGTCGTCCGGGCGCTGGAGAAAAAGAAGAAGAAGGGCGTGGCGCTCAGGCGCGACGAGGCGGTCGCCGAAATCAGGGAGCTGACCAAAACCGACGGGAAGAAGCCCACGCTCGTGGACGTGGTAAGGCAGCTGGAAAAGACCGGCAAGAAAAAGGCCGCGCGCCTGCTCAAGCGCTTCACGGTGGAAGGGACCGACTTCTTCGCCGGCTCGTCTACGCTGGACATAAAGAAGCTCACCAGCAGCGGCCTGGTGTGCATAGACCTGCACGGCCTGCCGACCGAGGAGATGCGGAGCCTCGCGGGGCTGACGATACTCCAATACATCAAGGAGCTCATGCGCGCCGAGGGCATGCAGGAGGACAACAGCCAGGTCCGCCTGTTCGTCGTGCTGGACGAGGCGTGGAAAATAGCCCAGGACGAGCGCAGCGACGTCATAACCATAGT
>CAZYGF010000098.1:0-4153 GCA_964647575.1 Microcaldota archaeon | reverse complement strand
GTATGTACAAGCAGACCATAGTGGTCCGTGCCGACCTGGGCATGGGCAAGGGCAAGCTCGCAGCGCAATCGTCGCACGCGTCGCTCGGCGCCTACAAGAGCGTCATGCGGTCGCATCCTGACGTTGCCAGAACCTGGGAGCAGGAAGGCCAGATGAAGGTCGTGCTCAAGGTGAAGGGCGAGGGCGAGCTGCTCGAATGCTACAACAAGGCCAAGGCCGCCGGCATCCCATGCGAGCTGATCCGCGATGCAGGGCACACCCAGATTGAGCCAGGCACGCTGACCTGCTTCGCGGCAGGCCCGTGGGACGAACGCGAATTGGACGCTATTTTCGGGAAATTGAAGCTGTTGTGAATATCATGAAAGCCTTCATCTTCCATTGCTGGGGCGGAGATTCCCGCGGATGCTGGCGCGGATGGCTGGCAGACGAATTGCGACGCAAGAACGTCGAGGTAACCGCGCCTGAATTCCCTGACACCAACAATCCTGAGCTCGGTGCATGGCTCCCTGTGGCAAGGCGGACCGTGCCCCGGTTCGACCCCCGGGACGAATGGGTGCTGGTCGGCCACAGCCTCGGCTGCCCGACGATACTGCGGCTGCTGGAAAGCATGAAAGAAGGCGAGAAAGCGAAGGCGGTCGTCCTGGTCGCCGCATTCGCCAAGGATTTGGATATCGCGGAAATACGCACTTTCGTTGACAAGCCGTTCAACTGGGAGAAGATAAGGAAGAAAGCTGATAAGTTCGTCATCGTCAATTCGGACAACGACCCCTACATCCCGCTGGCGGAAGGCGAACGCATCGCGAAACTGCTGAACACCGAGCTCGTCGTGGAGCATGGCGCCGGCCATATAAACGAGGGCTCAGGTTTCACTAAGTACCCGCGGCTACTGCAGCTTCTGCCTGCATTCTGACGCTGGTAATCGCCTCACCGGTGGTGTAGCGCGCCCTTATCTCAAACCCGCTGTCGTCCCCGCTGTGCTTGGCCATGTAGATTATCTCGACAAGGGGCCCAAGCGCCTTGCCGTCAGGTATGTCCACGCGCTTCCGGACGCCGCTGCCTGCATTCTGCTGCCCTGAGGAGGCACAGAACGCAACATCGCCCCTTTTCCCGCTCATCCATAGCCTTTGCACGCCGCGCTGCTCCAGCAGCGGAGCAAGGTTGACGAAATATGTGCTGGGCATCATGCTATTCCTTTGGCCGAGCACTATCTTCGCTATCCCATGGCTCCCATACTTCCTTATCTCTGTATCGGCGAACGCAACCGTCTTTCCATTCATGAACATCACCTCATTTTTTGGCAGCTATAGCAAAAACTCAAGAGCAAGATATTTTTTTCAAATTCCGGGGATTATGGTGTGGGTGGCTGGTTAGGCCAATACCGGCACGACTACGGGCAAGCTGGCCATCGGAGAAGACGCGAATTTAATTTCGGTTTCAGCTTGCATAGTGGTAATTTGTGGGAGGAACTCTTTTTAATTGTTTGTAACTTCCTGCCTGCCTCCTGCAGCTCCTCCAGTGCGCACATGGCATTGTAGCCCTTCCTGAACGCCTCTATGCTCGCCAGCACTATGTCCGTATCTACCGCGCTGGTCTCGACGGCAACCCTGCCTTTCCTCATGGTCATGGTAGCCCTTGCCGCTGCATTGCTCCCCTCGCCGATGCCATGGCATTCGTAGGCCGATATCCTGACCCTGCTCCACCTGTGCAGCGCCTTCCGTATGGCGTTCACTGCCACGTCCACGGGCCCGTTCCCGCTTGCATCTGTGCCTTCGCCGAAGCTGCCATTGAGCTTCAGCCTCACGCGCGCCACCCTGCCTTCGGTGCCTGTGGTGACGCTTATGCGCTCTATCTTCACCTTCTCGCATTGCTTTTCCATCACGGTCTCATATGCCATGAGGATGAAATCAGCGTCGCTCACGCGCTTGCCTGCTGACATGCGTTTCACTCTCGAGACTATTTCAGCCACCTTATCTTCGGGTACTATGGCCCCGAACTTCTTCTCCAGGCGCGCAATGACGTTGGTCCTGCCGCAAAGCGGCCCTACCCCGACCTCCTCACTTGTCCCCACCGATGCCGGGTTGAAGGCCACGTAGATGCTGCCACCGTCGATACCAATCCGTTTCGTGTATCCTATCTGACTGCTTTTATGTACGGCGTTGGCGTGCACGCCTGACTCATGCCAGAACGCGTCTTTGCCCACGACCGGTGCGTTCACGGCAGGGCTGACGCCCGACCGCTTCCTTATGAACCTGGATATCAGTGCCATCTGCCCCAGGTCCACGAGTTCCACCCCGTGCCTGGCGTAAATGTTCGTGGCGACCACTTCCAGCGGCGCATTGCCTGTCCTTTCCCCCATGCCATGCATGGTCGTGTGTATCTCTGACACGCCCGCGTACATGGCCGCAATCGTATTATTCGCGGCATTGCCGGTGTCGTTGTGGCAGTGCACCTGCAGTGGGACCGGCACCTGCGAGCGGATGTAAGATATCAGCGCGAACATGTAGGCCGGGTCCGCAGCGCCGACGGTGTCAGGGATGTTGTAGTGTATGCTGTCGCCGCATATGCCGTATATCCTCTTCGCAACCTCCACCAGGTGCAGCGGGTCGCTCCTGGCCGCGTCCTCCAGCGAGAACACGAGCTTCGTGAACCCTATTTTCCTTGCGTATTCTATGCTTTCCACGATGCCCGGTATGAGCTGTTCCGGCGTTTTCCTGAATTTCACCCAAGCGTGGGGTATCGAGCCTGAAGAGAATATGTGGACCACGTCGGCGCCGGATTCCTTGGCCGCGGCTATGTCCTCCTTCGCCGTACGGGCTAGGCTGACTATTTCGGTATCAAGGCCAAGGCGCCCCACTTCCTCCTTTGTCTTCCTTATGGCCTCCAGTTCCTCGCGGCTGCTTACTGCGTTGCCCACCTCTATGATGGGTATGCCCCATCTGGCAAGCTCCACGCATATCTCCACCTTGTTCTGCATCACAGGTATTCCACTCCCCTCTGTAAGAAAGGCGTCCGGCATCTGCATCCCGTCCCTGGCCGTGGTGTCGAACACCCTGACCTTCTTCAGCATGCCCACGTCTGGATAGGCTGATGCGCGGCCGAAGCCGTCCAGATGCCCTGATATCCTTTCGAGATACCTGTCCTTGACGCCGGCCCACCACCTGAAGTCCCTTACGGCAGCCGGAAGGGCCGTGTTTTCTGCATTGGATTTCGAATGCATTTTATGAGCGGGAACCATCATCTTCACCTCGTAGTTTTTATGCGCGGGAAAAAGGTAAAACTGAGGATAAATTTCTTACAAATCCAGATTACGAGTAGGTGTGGCCGGCTAGGCCAGCAAAAGGAGCAGGCTGAGCGTTGCAGAATCAGAAACCTTCATGTCGCTCATTATGTCCATGTGGGGTATTATGGGAAGAAGTATTTTTAAATGCATGTAACTCAATCGCGCTGGCTGCCGCTCGCAAGCAAAATGCCGCAGGCCTGATTTGAACAAGCGACCCCACCGTCTTCAGCGGTGTGCTCTCCCACTGAGCTACTGCGGCTAAACTAGCAAACTTCCCTTTGTATAATAACATTCTAAAAGGTCATCGCCGCAACGTCTCTTCGATGGCAAGCCTGCTTTCCAGCATAATGGAGGTCGTCCTTAGGGCGCAGTTCCTCTCAGCCCTGGCAATGTTCTTCTCCATCGCGCTGATGGTCGTCCAGGACGACATCGCAGTCCGCGCCTTCCTCCTCGTGCCAGTCATCTTCTTCTACTACCTTTCCAAGGTCCTTTTCGCCAAGGAACTGCAGGACAAGGCGGGCAAAATCATCGAGAAAGTCAAGGCAGGGCAGGAATAACAAGCAATTTAAATTTCGCCGCGCCAGCACTATCCATGGACATGCGCGAGAGGCTGGCGAAAACCGCCGGGGAGAGGGGCACCATACTCTGCTTCGGCGTGGACCCTGACCTGGTAAGGATAAACCATGCTGTCACCGGCGAGGACAAGATAGGCCCGTTCTTCCACGCGATAATCGAGAAGCTGCTCGACGAGAATGCGATTGCGGCGCTCAAGCCGAACTACGCCTTTTTCGCCCAGTACGGGTTTGACGGCCTTTATGCGCTGGAAGACGTGATGCAGCATTACAGGAACAAGGTGCCCATAATACTCGACGG
>CAZYGF010000097.1:0-4178 GCA_964647575.1 Microcaldota archaeon | reverse complement strand
TCCTCCTGCTTGTAGCCGACCGCGTCCATCTTGTTCATGTTGATGGCTATCTGGCCGATGCCGAGCACCTTCGCGAGGAACGCGTGCTCCTTGGTCTGGGGCTGGACGCCGTCCTTGACCGAAACGACCAGCACAGCCGCGTCCGCCTGGCTGGCGCCGGTGATCATGTTCTTTACGAAGTCGCGGTGGCCCGGCGCGTCGATTATCGTGCAGTAGTATTTCGGCGTCTCGAATTCCCTGTGCGAGATGTCGATGGTGACTCCGCGTTCGCGCTCCTCCTTGAGCGCGTCCATGACGAAGGCGAACTCGAACGTCGCCTTGCCGACCTTCGCCGCCTCGTCCTTCAGCTTGTTCAGCGTCTGCTCGGAGATTGCCCCTGTCTCGTAGAGTATGCGCCCTACGCTGGTCGACTTTCCAGAGTCGACGTGCCCTATAAACACTAGGTTCAGGTGTTCTTTCTTTGCCATATTTCATACCTCCATTTGACTAAATCCAACCTTTAAGAAAAAGGTAAAAGACTGTTAGGTGGGAGATATTTTTAAAGGTTTCAGTCCGGCCGCAAGTAGGATGAGGAGGACGGTACACCCGAAGGCTCCGTCCCGCCTCTCACCATTTCCGCCCCGTTTCCGGAGCGGGAAAGTCTTTTTCCACGAAAACCTTTTATAGCTGTATTTTCTTCCCGAAAATTCCGAATCACAAAAATTTATCTTTTAACAACTCGTCTGCGAATGCACGAGGCCGGCGATAGCTAATTTTTAAACCTTGTCACCGCATAGCCCTTCATGGCCAAGGAAAAGGAATACCGCTTCAAGTCAGATGAAAGCAGGAATGCGACTCTCCTCATAGGCGTCCTTCTCATCGCCGTTCTTCTTGTGGGCGGCGGGCTACTCTACATCATAATGCAGAAAAAGGGCACCGAGCCGGTCACGCCCGTCATCCCTCCGCCTCCGAACCAGACACCAGTCAATGCCACCAATCAGACCCCGGCCATACCGCCGTGCGATGATGCCTGCCTCTACCAGAAGGCCGTGGCCTCAAGGAATCCTGCCTTCTGCCCCAACCTCTCGGGCCGGTTCGTCCAGCTCTGCTACGAGGATTTATCCAACGTCTCGCTCGACGCGTGCAAGGCACTGGCCGATGAGGCGAAAAAGCAGTCATGCATAACCGCCTATGCGGTGGCAGGCAGCAACCTCTCGTTGTGCGACCTTGCAGCCAACAGGGCGGCTTGCAGGAGCGCGGTGGACCCGTGCGCCGACGCGGCGGACAAGGTCCTGTGCGGTGCGCTCGCGAAGAGCGACCCGTCGCTGTGCAAATCCGACACCTGGTGCCTCTTCAATTACAGCACCGAAAAAATAAACAGCTCGTCCTGCTCCCTCATCCAGAACCCGGTGGTCTCCGCGGCCTGCATATCGGCCGTAAAACGCCAGGACAAGTGCAGCGACCTCCTGCTCCAGTCGCAGAAGGACTACTGCTACCAGCTTTACGCCACCTACACAGGCGACTATCTCGTCTGCACCCAGATATACCCGGACAGCCCCTACGGCCTTGACTGCCTCTCCCTGTTCGCTGCCAGCATGCACAACTCTTCCATCTGCAACCAGGACGCCCTCAGCCTGGATACCCTGTGGGCGTGCTACATAAACTACACCCTTCTCACCGGCGACCTCAACGGCTGCCGCAGGATAGACAAGCTGGCGACGACTAATGTGTTTCGGTGCGCCTTCGAGTACGCGAAGAAGTTCGGGGACCCGTCCGCGTGCCAGGTCATAGAAGAGACGCTGACCATGCGTGCCACCTGCTATGAGGGCTCGATAATATACTCGAACAGCAACCTCGACTGGCAGAACTGCCTTGGCATAACTAATTTCGAATGGAAGAACAAGTGCTACACTGAAGCCGCGAAGCTCTACAACGACTCGTCCCTGTGCAACTATGCGACTGAGGAGTTCGCCAGGCAGAGCTGCCGCAGCTCATATGCGGCCAACAAGACCGGCTGATAAAAAATAAGGGAAAAGCCTACTCCTTCTTTTCTTCGGCAGGCACGGCCTCGGCCGGCGCCTCGGGTGGCGTCACAGGGGCGGCTTCCACTGCCTGCTGGGCCGCCTTCGGCTCGCTGACGACCAGCTGCTCGAAGTAGCCGATGTCGTAAGTGAACTCGTCGTAGGACTTTATCTTGCCCTGGGCCAGCAGCATCTCCCTGGCCAGGATGTAGAATATGAGCGCCAGCGAGCGCTTGCCCTTGTTGTTTATGGGCACCACCAGGTCGATGAACTTGGTCTCGTTGTCGGTGTCGCAGAGCGATATAACCGGCACGCCGTTCTTCGCGCTCTCGCTCACGGCCTCGCGCTCGCCCTTGGGGTCGCACACCAGTATTATCTTCGGCTCCATGAAGCCCTTGCAGGTCATGTTGGTCATGGTGCCAGGCACGAACCTGCCCTTTATGAGGTTCACTCCCGTCAGGGCGGCGAACTTGTTGGCAGGGTTGCTGGAATAGACACGCGATGCGACCACCGTGACCTCTTCCGGCCTGTATTTCGCCAGCAGCTTGGCCGCGGCCATCAGCCTCTCTGCGCTCTTGCGCAAATCCAGTATGTAGAGCCCGTCGTCGCGCCTCTTGAAGATGAACTCGCGCATGTCGCTGGTCCTTATCTTGGTGCCTATGTGGACACCGGCTTCCAAAAATACCTCCTGTTTCAGGGGCAGTCCGCTCTTCTCCATTTCATCAATCCTCCTGTTTATTTCCTCCGCGAAGGAGGAAAAAATGGGGTCGCTGAGATTTATTCTTCTCAACCGCAGGTGTTAGTAGTCGAGAAGTTGAATTTCCGAAGCTTTTTAGCAAGTTTTTGATAAAACTTTTTACTAAAAAGTTTTCTCAGATAACAAGCACCCCAAGCTTGCAGGATACCAGGTTACCTCACGACCCCGTGTGTATGTTATGAGGTTAGGAGGGTTTTTAAAATCCGAACGTATCCCTATTTCGTGATTGAGTTCCTGTTCATCGTCAAACTGCTGGTCGCGACCGGGGTGGTTCTCGGCCTTTCCGTGGTCACCGAAAGGGCCAGCCCGAAACTCGCCGGCCTCCTCTCCGGGCTCCCGATAGGCACTGTGATAACCCTCTTTTTCATCGGCCTGGAGAACGGCACCTCCTTCGCCTCGGATGCAGCCATCTACAATATGGCAGGGCTCATAGCGATGCAGTCCCTGCTTTTCGTCTATTACAAGGCGAGCGCGGCACTTGGAAAGAACTCGCTCCTTTTGTCTGCGGGGTTATCAGTCATCGGTTATTTCCTGGTCGTGTGCCTGCTGCAATTCCTCGTGCTGAATGTGCTGGTGGCAGTGCTGCTGCCTTTAATATCCATAATCCTCTTCGCATACCTTTTCCGGGAAATAGAGGACAGCAAGATAGAGACGCGGGTGACGCTTGGCCCCGGTGTGCTCCTCGGCCGGGCGGTCGCCGCCGCGGCTATCATCCTCGCCGTGACCGGGACTGCAGCGCTGGTGGGTCCGAAATGGGCCGGCCTGTTCTCCGCCTTCCCGACCACCGTCTTCCCCCTCCTGCTGATAGTGCATCACGCCTACGGGGCAAAACCGGTGCACACCATAATCAGGAATTTCCCGACCGGATTGGCCTCGACGCTCGCATATTCGCTCATCGTTTCGCTCGCCTATCCTGCGTTCGGCATATACTGGGGGACAGCGGCCGCATACGCTGCTGCCCTCGTCGTGTGCGCCCTTATTTATCTCGCACATATGCGGAAAGGGCAGGGCTTCATCACGGAACTGATGGGCTGATTGCGCCGGAAGCGCTTGCAAATGCCTGGGAGGGCAATTTATGCTGCTATGCAAAGCTATTTAAATAAGAAAATGCATAAAATAGATTGCAAAATTGTGACAAAACACAAAAAGAGGGGCAAAATGCTGCAATTTTGTGCCAGAGAGGTGGTGCGGGATGAAAAACAAGGTAGACAGTATTGATCTCATGATACTGCGGGAGCTGCGCAGCAACTGCAAGCGTCCGGTGAGGGAATTGGCGCAGACGCTCCAGATGCACCCCAACACGCTCCTCCAGAGGATAAAGAGGCTGGAGAAGTCCAGGATAATCAGGCGCTACTATGCGGATATAGACTACAAGGCTCTCGGCTACGACATGCACGCCATAGTCATGATAAAGATCAGGA
>CAZYGF010000096.1:0-4224 GCA_964647575.1 Microcaldota archaeon | reverse complement strand
GAACTGCTGCTGCTGAACAGCTTCAAGGACATGGTTGGAAGGGAGAACCAGGATTTCCTGGCGAAACGCGGCTGCGTCTTCGTCCCCAACCGCTCCTTTGCGGTCTATGTCGGCTATGACGCCATCGAGAAGGAATTCAACATCCCCGTATTCGGCAACAAGTTCCTGCTCAGGGCAGAGGAGCGCGATGCGCAGAAGAACCAGTATCAGCTCATGAAGAAAGCTGGCATCCGCATGCCAAAGCAGTTCCGCTCGCCCAAGGACATAGACAGGCTCTCCATAGTCAAGGTCAGCGAGGCCGAGCGCACCTATGAGCGTGCGTTCTTCCTGGCGAGGAATTACAGCGAGTACCTGGAGCGCAGCAAGGAACTGATAAAGATAGGCAAGATAAGCAGCATGCAGTTGGAGAAGGCGAAAATCGAGGAATACATAGTCGGCGCGCAGTTCAACCTCAATTTCTTCTACTCGCCCATCCACAACGAGCTCGAACTCCTGGGCATAGACATGAGGAGGCAGACCAACATGGACGGCTACCTGAGGATGCCGGCGGACGTGCAGCTCGAGCTGCTGAAGGTCAGGCAGCCTTCGACCATAGAGATAGGGCACGTCGCATGCACCCTGCGGGAGTCGCTGCTGGAGCAGGTTTTCGACCTGGGCGAGAAGTTCGTCCGCGCAGTGCAGGGGGAGTATAGGAAAGGGCTCATCGGACCGTTCGCGCTGCAGGGCGCCTTCGTGGAGGAAGGAAAGGAGGAGTTCGTGTGCTTCGACGTATCCCTGCGCATGCCGGGCTCGCCAGGGACGCGGTTCACCCCATATTCAGGCTACCTTTTCAGGGAGAATGTGAGCTTCGGGAAAAGGATAGCGATGGAGATAAAAGAGGCGGAAAAACAAAAAAGGATGGATGAAGTAACTTCCTGACGCGCACCGGGGATGCCGTTCATCACCCCCAGCCACACTAATAGTAGCTAGGGGTCTCGGAGTTTCCCAGGATGAAGGCACTCAGCATCTTCGTGGCCTTGCGCGGCTTATCCACGCTTATGGCGTAGATGGAGTCCTCCGCATCGCTGGAAAGGGGGCTTAGTTCCATTACCTGCACCTTCTCCCCCTCCAGCATGTCGGTTATCTCCTCCACCGCGTTGTTGGCTATTTTGATTATGATGGAATCAAGGCTGGTTGTCCTGAAACCATTGCAATGCAGGACGTCGGCTGCGCGCTTAGAATCCTTGACTTCCAGGGATATCACTGCCTTGCCGCCTACTACGTCGACGGACAAGCCGTCGATGTTTATGGCTGACTTGCCCAGGATATACGATATATCGGCCAAAAGACCGACCCTGTCGTCTGACACAATGGTTACTGATTTCATTTTACCACCTTGATTATAACAATTTCACCAGATCGCTACTGATTGTCTCCAGCGTCCGGAATGTCCTGTAGCTGTCGGGCGTGCCGCTCATGAACGCACGGACTTTCGCTTTGGTGAACGTTTTGAGCAGCTGGATTTTGTCCGTGCGGGTGAACGATACCCCGTCCACGGCGACAAGATCCTTGAGCTGTGCTGCGGCGTCGACCAGCAGGTCGAATTTCGAGGTATCGTCGTATGCCGTCGCTGTTTCCAGCGCAGAAGTCAGCGCCAGGAGCTTTTTTTTGTGCGAATGTTTTTTGCCAACCGACATAACCATGCTCCTCCCAGAAAAGAAATATGCATTATGGCATATATATATGTTTCGCGAGATTTTGTATGAAAATGCCTGTTTTGTTTATAAATATTGTGCATAGAAACACTTTATTTCAGTTACACGGGTGAGAAACAACAATGGGAAGACGCGGATTGTGACAATGCCATCTGTGTCGTGAGTGAAGTGCATTTATGGGAGGGGAACGTCCCTCCAGAGAAGGAACATGCTGCTTGCGTGGCCAGCGGATATAAACCTTGGTAACAGAAATAGCCGCATGAAGGCATATGTACTGCTCGTGCTCGCGGTTGTTTTGCTGTCTGGATGCACGCAAAAGGAGAGTGATGAGCCTGATGGTATCACTACCGATGCGTGGGTTAATAATACACCTGCCGGAGCCATGCAGGAACAGGCCGGCAACAGCACCATCGCACCTGCCCCGGTCAGGGATACCACAGGTGTGATGATGGCGGACTACACACCGCCTGAAAGGCCCAGTTTTGACTTCTCCAACGTGACGACGCTAAATGGGACGCTCAGGATCCATTACTTCCATTCCTCCAAATGCTCCGCCTGCCAGGCCCTGCAGCCGGAGATGGAGAGGCTCAAGGCGGAATATCCTGATGTCCTATGGCTCGATTACGACATCACGACCCAGGACGGCAGGTATGCCTACGACGATTTCGCAGCCCAGCTGAACCTGAGCCCCAAGGAGCAGATGGTGCCGCAGGTGCTGGTCAACGGGACGGTGATAACCGACCGATTCCACATCAACGATACGCTGGAGGGCATAATCGCCAATTTCACGTCTTGACATACTTTTTTAAACGTTTTTAAACACACATAGAGCATGGGCATATCCGTCTACCCAGAGAATTTCAGATTCGATCCGAGATGCAATCTGCGCAGCCCCAGAACGATAGAGAGTACGATTGCTAAGGCGACCATAGAATCGTTTTTTAGGAAAAGGAGTGGGGCTCTGGAGGACATAATAAAGTCAGCAAGAGCCGCCCAGCAGGTATTGCCGAAGCCAAACGGGCCAAAGGCGGCATTGGAGCATTATCTGGATTTCGCAGTCACATGCCGCGTAATAGCAACCTCGACCTTAGGCACGTCCATAGGACCTGGCAACCCCAAAATCTGCAGCAGGCTCGAGCTGGGTTATCTGGAGCTTTTGGTGGATAGCGTAAAGAATGACCCGGAGCTGCTGGATTCAATCCTGGGGGAGATAAAGAGCATATTGCCAAGAGTAAGTGAAGCTGATTATCCGGCTGGCTTTTACAAGGTGAAAATCTATGAATATTGGGATATGATCAAAATAAAACGCGGGGGGGTAGCATTTGCAGAGACTGGTGTGTTTGACATTTCGGATGCACTCGAAGACATGTCGAAACAGCTGGGTATCAGCAATCTTCCAGGGGCGATAATGAAGGAAATCGCCCAGTTAAGAAAATTTGGTATCAAGACCGCATTCTTTCAGGATGGAGTAACCCATGTTCCAGAGGGCGTCTGGCTTTTCATGGACCCGGCAGCCGTTGCTGATGCTGCCGGAAACATCCCTCCGGCCATGGCACATGCTTACGTGGCGCGCAAATCAGAGGTTATGTCGAAGACGCAGATAAGCATTATTGACTCGGCTCAGACATTCGGTAAATATACACGCGCCTCCAAGGGGCCGGATGTGGGCGTATGCCTGTCCGTTGCAATCGATCGTGAGGGCGAGATGCGGATGACGGGCGGATTTAATCAGATGTCTCTGGGGAAGATTTTCTCCGACCTGAGGAAGGAGGGGGTTTACCGGACGCTTCAGATGATGCAATTAATGCGCCTCTATGACCTTGTGGTCCCAATGTCGGTCGTCGCAACCATGCCGGAACTGCCCCGCCAGCCCAGCCTCATCGGGCGGCTTACAGGTGCCAAACCAAAGCCGTTTACACCCACGCTCATAATACCCCGAATCAAAAAGCTCTGGGAGCACCGCCTTTTGAAGTCTGAACTTCAGATTGAGGTTGAAACTGCAGAAAAAGAAACCGTCGCGAGAGCTAGGCGCGAGATGAGGGAGCATGAAGTAGTCGCACACATCAGGAAGCTCACGAAAGGCTACCACGCATCCGGAAAAGCGGTTGAGGAAGCAAGGCAATACGGCATACACCTTGCGGAGAATGAAACATTCGTGAAGACGCATAAGAGAGGCAAGGGTGAACACGTCGGCATACACGAAGTGAAAGACCGTTTTGGGTTTCCAACGGCTGAGTAGTTAGTCAACGAATATAAAGCGGCGGCAATAATCAACTAGCGATGAGAATCGTCCATTTCGACCGCAAGACGGGGGAGATGAAGGTCCAGCCGGATACGCTCGACGACCTCTGGCACCTTGAGAAGGTCATAGCGCCAGGGGACGAGGTCGAGGCGCACAGCCTCCGCACCTATAGGATCGGCACGAAAGAGGAGAAGAAATCCGTCACCATACGCGTGAGGGCGGAGCGGGTGGAGTTCGCAAAGGACGCGAACCGCCTGCGCGTGCTCGGCCCGATAACCTGGGGCGAGC
>CAZYGF010000095.1:0-4249 GCA_964647575.1 Microcaldota archaeon | reverse complement strand
AAACCGAGAAATACATACTTGGCGAGCTTTCCAGGAAGAAGGGGCTGCTTTTCGCCCTTATCGACCCGCTGGACTACAAGTCGCCGCAGGACGCGGTGAAGACGGCTAAAAATGCGGACGAGGCCGACGCTGACGTCATCCTCATAGGCGGCAGCACCGGCGTGCAGGGCGAAGACCTGGACATGATCACGAAGATGATAAAGGAGAACGTTTCCAAGCCGGTGGTGCTCTTCCCGGGCAACATAGGCACGCTGACCAAATACGCCGACGCGGTCTATTTCATGTCCATGCTCAACTCGCGTAACAGCTATTGGATAAGCGAGGCGCAGATGCTCGCAGCGCCCATGGTGAAACACTACGGCATAGAGCCGCTTCCTGTTGCATACGTCGTCGTGGAGCCAGGGGGGACGGTGGGCTGGGTGGGCGATGCCAAGCGCATCCCGCGCACAAAGCCGAAGATCGCGGCCGCGTTCGGCATGGCGGCCGAGTGCATGGGCTTCAGGTTCTTCATAACCGACGCGGGCAGCAACCCTGAGCTCGGCCACATCCCGCTGGACATGGTCAGGGCGGTCCGCTCGTCAATATCAATCCCGTACATAGCCGCAGGCGGCATCCGCACGCCCGACGAGGCAAGGGCGGTAATCAAGGCCGGCGCCGACATAATCCAAGTCGGCACGGCATTCGAGCGCGAGGGCTCTGTCCAGAAGATAAGGGACATGGTCAAGGCGGTCCGCGAGGGCGCGAAATCAAGATAACCTCCCGTTACCATACTCTTTTTATAACGTAACCCCCACTTTAAGCAACACGGTGGGTACAATGGAAAGGAAGCAGCACATAGTCAACAGGCTGGATACGAAGGGCGCATGCATGAGCCGCCGCCCTCTTGGTGCGGGCACCATCGATGCATCTTTGCCTACTGCCCAGGATTCGAGGCGAAAGGCGGTTAGCCGGGTTCGCGGCGTTTTAGGTTCCCGCGAGCCTCTGGCAGAACCCAAAAACACGGCGTGCTGGGACCTGTGAATGCCATGGTGCATCATCACGTTGCCACCAAGCCCGGGGTTCCATCCGCGCTGCATAAAGCGCCGGCAAAAGACCCGAAATCAGCCATTGAAAGTGCAGACGCGATGCTCTTGGACGCTGCGGCAAAAGGGGATGCTGCCAGGGCCCGTGCCGCCCTCCTGCACGGCGCCGCAGAAGTGGACGCGCGCAATTCCAAGGGCGAAACCGCACTCATATTGGCCGCCGCAGGCGGCCACATGGACGTCGTGCAGCTCCTGAAAAACGCCAAGGCAGACCCGTTTGCGATTGGCCAAGACAACCTTACGGCAAGAGGCCGGGCAGAGAAAGCAGGCCACGACCGTGTCGCCAGCGCCCTGAAAGCGTATGAAGAGTTTTGTACGAAGGAATGCGATGATTCAGACTTCTTCAGTTCAGACTAATCAGGCTCTATGTGGATGTTGACCTCCTTCACTTCAGGAACTTCCCTTATTATCCTGGACTCTATCTCGTGGGATATCCCGTGTGCGGATTCAATCGGCGTGCCGTGCGGGAGGTGTATGTGCACGTCCACCAGAATCCTGCTCCCCGCTATGCGCGCGCGGAGCTTGTGGAACCGCGTTATCCGCTTCTCTGCTACGAGCACGCCCTTTATCCTTGCCATGGTCTCCCTGTCAGGGCTGAAGTCCATGAAGACCATGAACGAGCGGTAGAGCAGCTCGATGGATATGTAGAGCATGATGAGCGCGACTGCGATGGCTGCGAGCGGGTCGCCGAACCCGTAGCCCAGCTTCACCAGCGCAAGGCCGGCGAGGACTGAGATGGAGCTAAGCACGTCGGTGGTGAAATGCGCGGAATCCGCCTCCAGCGCTGAGCTGCCTTCTCTCCTGGCTATCTCACCCAGGTAGCGGGAGGTAAGGAACGTGATTGGGATGGAGACGAGCATGAGCGCTATGCCCAGCAGGGGCTCGTTCACCACGCTCGGCTCAGCCAGCTTCTTGTATGCCTCGTATATGACGACGAAAGACGTGCCTGTTATGAGGAGCGCCTGGAGGGCCGAGGACAGGTTCTCGAACTTCTCATGGCCGAAATGGTGCGTGTGGTCGCTGGGCTCCTCTGCCTTCCTTATGCCCAGATATGCCAGCGCAGAGGCGACCAGGTCGAAAAGCGAGTGCGCGCACTCGGCATAAAGGCTGATGCTTCCGGTTATGAACGCTACGACGAGCTTGCTTGCCAGCAGCCCGGCGTTTACCGCTATGGAAACAGATGCCGCACCCAGCTTGCTCCCACCCATGCATAACCCTTCAACCTGCATGCATAAATAACTTATCTGAATAACTCCGTCGGTGGTAAAATGAACACTTCCTTCATAGAGTTCCTTGCCAGGCACGAGGCCATAAGGTTCGGCGAGTTCACGCTCAAGAGCGGCCGCATCTCCCCCTATTTCATAGACATGGGCGTGCTCTGTGAAGGCCAGGCCACGGCCGAGCTCGGCCGCCATTACGCCTCCAGGATAACCGAGGTGTTCGGCAACAATTTCGACGTGGTGTTCGGGCCCGCATACAAGGCGATCCCCCTGGCAATCAGCACCACCATGGCCCTCGCCGGCATGGGAAGCGACAAGTGCTGGCTGTTCGACCGCAAGGAGGTCAAGGTGCACGGCGCTGACGCAAATTCCATCTTCGTCGGAAGCCAGCGCCTGGACCACGGCAAGCGCGTTGTAATAGTGGACGACGTATTCACAACCGGCGGCACCAAATACGAGGCCATAGAGAAGCTGCAGAAGTCGCTGAAGGCCGAGGTTATCGGCGTTGTGATAGCCGTGGACCGCATGGAAATCGGCACAAGGGTGAACGCGCTGGAGGAATTCACCGTGGCAACCGGCGTGCCGGTCTATCCCATCACGGACATACGCTCCATCTTCGACCATCTGAGAAGCAGGCCAATCAACGGCAAGGTATACGTCAACGACAGGGCGTACCAGAAGTACCTCTACTACAGGGGCGAATACGGCGTGCGCGTCTAGCTCCGGGTCATGCAGAGGTCCAGGAACCCGTCTTCTATCTTTTCCACGACCAGCTTCGTGCATTTCGCGCTTGTCTTCAGCAACCCTGCGATGCTCGGCTCGGTCCTGCCCCCATCGCCGGATACGAGCTCCTTTATGTAGGTGCCTGCCTCGGCATTTATCCTCAGCACTGCCCCGGCCCCCTTGTTTTCCAGGATGCGTATCTCCCTTATTTTCCTGTGGCGGATGAGGTCAGCCCTCCTGTGGGCCACACGCTGCGGCGTCTGCTGGGCGAGCGTCTTTCCACGCAGGCTGAGTATCGCGGCCAGGTCAGCTTCCGTGAGCGCACGGCCGAATTCCACGTGCACCTCGTATGTCTTGTCAAAATGCGATTCGGTGACTACCTCCACGAACGGCCTGCCCACGATAGCAAGGCCTGAGACTGTGACCTCCCCGCCGGCAGCGATCTCCGCCGCGGCCATGCCGAGGCCAGGCCTCCTCTTCCTGGGGTTCTTCAGCATGAGCACGAACGGCCTCCCTGCGGTGTTGGTTGCATCCACGTCCTCGCGGCCTGAGGCGTGCAGGACGTACCCGTCTGCGTCTGCCTCCTTTTTCAGCGGCTCGCCTACCCGCTCTTCGACCGACTCGTAGTTCTTTCCCTTTCCGCCGCAGCCGTCGCACCCCTTGCCGTTGCAGCGGCTGCACAGCCACCTGCTCTGGGAAAGCCCGGGGACGAGCTTCATGTAGCGGCCGAATATGAAAAGGTCGTTCCTCTCGATGCTGGCCTTGCCTGTGGAAAAGTCCAGGACTGCCCTGCAGTCAGCCTCGTTCTGATATGGCAGGCCGGTAGCCTCCTGGAGCTCCCGGCTCACCTTCCTGTTGAGGAAGTCCTTTATGCTCTGGCCCGTGCGAACATCCCAAACATCCTCCTCGCGGACGAGCCATTCCTTCGGTATCAGGGTGGACAGGGAAAATGCCGATGCATCCTCTTTTTTCAGGAGCGCGGCCGCTTCGCCTGCCATGCGCCCGGCCTCCATAGCGCTGCCCCTGCAGACGTGGCACTCGCCCACGGCGAATGCGGAGCCGTTGGCCTCATTGCAAATCGTGCATAACTGTAGCATGCCAATATACCGCCGTTTGGAAAAATCAGATTCCAAGTTCCCTGTGGGGCTCGGAGGAGAGCGCGTTCTTCACCCGGTAGCCCTCGATTATCAGCGACGCACGCCTTATCCTGCTGTCAAGGCCTGC
>CAZYGF010000094.1:0-4289 GCA_964647575.1 Microcaldota archaeon | reverse complement strand
TGGAGAACTACCAGAAGTTCAACGCCATAATGCGGAGATTGAAGGCAGAATTCCCTAACCTGCGCAACGTGGAGAGCGCGACCATGTACGGCGATTTCGTCTTCCCGGCCAAGGACACTATAATGAGGCTGTAGGCGCGGTTCCCGCTACATGCTCTTGAACTCTATGAGCATCTTCTCGAACTCGTCCGCGGTCAGCAGCTGCACCGCACCACTGTCAGCCTCCATCTTGAGGAGCAGCGGCGCGACCGACGGCGAGTGCATGAGGTCCTGGAAGGCCGCCTTCTCGCCCTCGCTCCTGAACAGGATTATGGTTATGCCCTTGCCTATGGTGCCCAGCGCCCGCTTCAGCAGCTGCCCCTGATCGCCTTCCTTCTCGTAGAAGTGCAGGAACATCTGCTGGCCGGCTACCGTGACGTCGCTGTCCGCGATTTCCGACTCGCCCAGGCTGGTGAACGGCACCGCGTTGTTGACGCAGATGTCGCGGAGCCTGCGCATCATGGCGAGGTAGTTTATGGAGCGCTTGCTGCCCTCCTCCCACTGCACCAGGCCGTAGTAGCCCATGGATTCCTTCACCCTGCGCTTCTTCTCCAGCTCGTTGAGCAGGTACTCCACGTTGTAATCGGTCACGTAGACGGGCTTGCCCTTGTAGAATATGTCCTTGAAGCCGTTCTTTATCTCGGCCGGCATGAGCGGCGTGTTCTGCCAGCGGTAGTTCTCGTTGACCTTGGCCAGCACGCCCAGCACGGTATCCGGCGGAAGCGGTATCTTGGTGCGCGCCACTGGCGGGAAGTCTGGTATGTCCACGAAGAAGAACACGCTCTCCTGCCTGGCGAAGAATATGCCTATGGCGACGATGCCGCAGGTCAGCACTATGACCACCCACAGCAGGGGGTTGTCGAAGATGGACTGGGTCCTGGCGTGCTCGACCGGTACGGTCATCCTGAGCCCGCCGGCGGTGAACTCGAACTGGTGCTTTCCGAATGGCAGCATGTCGCCGCCGGTGAACTGCCCCACGTCAATCCTTATGCTGGAGGCGTCGGTGAAGTCGTAGGCGCCGTACTGGCCGCCGTCCACCACCACATGCACGGTCTTCAGCAGCACCGGGTTGCCGTCCATGGATATGTCGAAAAGATAGACGGAGCGCTTCTCGGTAAGGACGCCGCCGAATGCGATGTCTATGGACACGACCTTCATGTACGTCTGGGCGTATGCCCTGCCCATCTCATCCACCAGCTTGACAACGTACTCGCCGCGGTCCACATAGACCGGCATGTCGAATGAGCTGTCAGCCTGCACGTTGATGTTGCCTTGCGGGAAATTCTGCACCTCGCTGCCATTCGTGTCCATTATGACGAGGAACATGTTCGGCTGGGCTGCGACCGGCTCGCGAAGCCTTGCGTTGAGCCTGGGCCGGTCGTTGGTTATGTTGGTGGGGACTATCTTCACGCCCTGCTCGATGAACAGCTCGCCAAGCGGCCTTTTTTCCACGTAGGTGACCAGCGTTTCCTGCACAGGATGGACAGCTGCGGCCGAATATCCAGTGAAGTCCACCTTCACCGAAGACCTGTTGCCCGCGAACGGCTCCGAGAAGAAGTAGGAAGCCCCGGAATAGCCCGTCTGGTTCACGAACTCGTATATCTTGGAGGGCGCGTTGGGCTGTGCCCATGGCATCTCCAGCACTATTTTCGCTATGTCAGCCGCGGCCATGGTCGCGTTCCCCCTCCAGCCGCCGTCCAGCGTCTGGGGGACGAATATGAAGGCGCCATCGCCCTTGCTGAGCATGCTCACCGCGTCGTAAGCGATGTCCGATCTCCAGGCGCCCCTGCCGCTTGCCCTGTAGAGCGGCTGGAACAGGTGGAAGTCCCCGCTGGGCACTAGCATCCCTGTCTCATCGAACGTCACCGGCAGGTTCTCCATCACTTCTCCCGGCGTATCCACCACGAGCGTGCCGTTGAGCATCTTGGTGAACGGCTGGCCGATGAAGATGACGACCACGCCGCGGTCGGCAAGGCCGTCCATGCTGAGGCCGCTGCCCACGCCAAGCATCTCCTTAGGCATCACTCCGCTTGGAACTATGACTATGGCGCCGTCAGGCATGGTTTCCAGCTGCCTGACGCTTATCTCGTTGAGCGGCATCTGCCTTTTCGCCAGTTCGGCCCTGAGCGTGCGGAGGAAATCCGGATATGCCGTCGCCTCGAACCTCTGGGTGTTCAGCACGAATACCTGGGACGGCAGCCTGCCGTCGTAGGTCGTCAGGTTTATGGTGTAGTTGACCAGGTTGCTGGTCCTGTAATCCACCTGGACCGCGGCCACGTGCTCTGCGGTGCCGCGCTCGCCGGCGGTGAGTATGTCCCCTCCCATGATGAAATTCTCTATTGAGGGCGTCTCAAGCTGGGGCTGGAACTGGCCCGGCTGGACCTGGGCTGACACCGTGAGGTAGAGCCATCCCAGCGTCAGGATGATGACCGCGACCAGTATGGCAGCACCGAAGACGACGAAATTGAATCCGCCCGGCGCCGGCTGGGGCGCGGCCTCGGCCTTTTTCTCCTCCTTTTTCGGCGCGAGCATCTTTCTGAGCGCGTCCTTGATGCGCGCCAGGGGCGGCCGCTCCTTTATCCTGTAGTGGCCGGCGTAGCTGTATTTCTTCCTGACCTCGAACTGGTAGGTCTTCTTCCTGATTTTTATCTCCCGGATGCCGGCCATCGCAATCCTCTTACTGCACTACCTCGATGTATCCTTCGCTGACGAGCTTGTTGAGCAGCTCCTCCACGCGGGCGTCCGAGACCTTGTAGAGCTTGGTGAACTCAGGTATCACTATGGAGCCGTTGTGCTCGGCTATCCACTCCTGGAGCTTCGCCCTGAGCGCGTCGTCTGACAGGCCCTCCAGCTCCTGCACGCGGATGTGCAGCTCGTCGTTCTGGCTCTTGAGCTCGTAGTTCTTGGTCGTCAGCGCCTGGTTCTGGTCGTTGAGGCGGTCGACCTTCTTCCTGTAGTCGTCCACCTCCTTCTTCAGCGAATCGTAGGTGGTGTAGAGCTTGGAGTAGTCCATGGTCACCGAGCTGGTGAGCTCCTTGACTGCGTTCTCGATGAGCTGGTAGAGCGTCTTGTTCTCCACTTCGTAGGCGGACTCGACAAGCGAGAGGATGTTGAGGAGGTATCTTGTGACGTCCATCCTCCTTTTCTTCGGGCCGATTTCCGGCGGGATCGAGTAGATGACCTCCACCTCATCCTCCTTCATCTTCACGAGGGAGAAGAGGTATGGGTTCTTGTTTATGTCCCTGCTCTCCACGTATATGACGTTCACCATGTCCTTCTCCGGCGCCACCTCCAGGAAGGATATGGAGCGCAGGAGGTTCGTTATGTCCTTCAGCGAACCCTTGAGCTTCCCCTTGAGCTTGAACCCATCCACCTGGGGCGGATGCGCAGGCTCCTTGCCGCTTTCTGCCGTGGGGGCAGCGGGTGCCGCCGGCTGTTTTTGCAGCGTCGTTTTCTGCTGTTGCGGGAGTGCCATATTTTCACCTCTTGCCCTTCGCCCTGGGCGCTGCCTTCCTTACCCCCGGGCCGCCGGGAAGCGGCGGAAGCGGGGACGGCTCCGGCCCTGGCGGCAATTGCACCGCGGGCGCGTACCTGAACAGCGGGAGCGCAATCACGAACCCGCCTATCACGAAGCTGGACACGACAGCCCACAGGTCAAGCTTGCCCGAGAGGAGCACCATGCCCAGCATGACGATGACGATGAGGCCGCCGAGCACGCTGGCGAACAGCATGCTCTTCTCGAAACCCTGCCGGCGGGCCTTGTGCTTGTCAAGGCAGTTGGCGCACACGTAGAGCTCGTTCATCTTCGCTATGCCCAGCGCCTTCTTGAGAGCGCGCACCGCCTTTATGATGCGGTCCTCCTTTATGGGCCAGGCCTTCTTCCCGGCCACGTCCGATTCGCAGGATATGCAGACTTTCATGTGACCTACTCCTCCAGGACGACCTGGCTTATCTCCCTGCCGACCCCGCCGCTCTTCTTGAGGTCGACCTTGCCGAAGATGTTGATTATGGTGATGTCATCAACGCCCGCGTCCTTGAGGAAGTCGCTTATGTTCCGCCGTATTATACCGTCGCGCTCCAGCACCATCACGAACGAAACGACGTCCATGCGCCTGTTTGCCTTATCGAACGCCTTGGTCAGCTCCTCCATCTTCTCATCGCTCATGCCAAACTGCCTGAGCTTCCTCCTGAAGTCCTCCTTCAGGAACGAAACGCTTCTTGCCACGGAAACATCCCTCCGCT
Organism: Microcaldota archaeon; assembly: GCA_964647575.1. Classification (GTDB taxonomy): domain Archaea; phylum Micrarchaeota; class Micrarchaeia; order Anstonellales; family Bilamarchaeaceae; genus Bilamarchaeum. The sequence continues at coordinate 9 of CAZYGF010000094.1, read as the reverse complement.
GTTTTTCTG
>CAZYGF010000093.1:0-4320 GCA_964647575.1 Microcaldota archaeon | reverse complement strand
CGAATGGCCAGAAGAAGTGAGGTGTTGGCTTGAAGAAGATAACGGTCATCAAGGAGAGCGGCGAGAAGGAGGACTACAACCCGTCCAAGGTCAGGGACGCGCTCAGGCGCGCCGGCCTGTCATCGAAGGCAGCGGACGAGGTGATAGACCGGCTGGAGCCCAAGCTCTACGACGGCATCACCACGAAAAAAATCTACCAGACGGTCTACGAGTTCGTGGACGAGCTGAAGCCAGAGGTGTCGCACAGGTACAACCTCAAGCGCGCGCTGCTCGAGATAGGGCCCGCAGGCTACGGGTTCGAGGACTTCACCTCCAAGCTGCTGTCATTGGAGGGCTACCGCACAGAGGTCAGGCAGATAATCCAGGGAAAGTGCGTGACACATGAGATAGATGTCATAGCAGCAAAGGCAGATGACACATATCTCATCGAGTGCAAGTTCCACAACCAGGCAGGGCTGCGCTGCAGCATACAGACCGCGCTCTACGTTTACGCGCGCTATCTTGACATAGCCGAGGGCGCGAAGCTGGGCCACTGCAGGAAATTCACGAAGCCGTGGCTGGTCACGAACACCAAATTCTCCGATGACGTCGTCAAATACGCCGACTGCATGGACATCCCGCTTCTCGGCTGGCGCCAGCCGCTGGACAACAGCCTCGAGTCGAGGATAGACAAGACCAAATGCTATCCGATCACGGTCATCCCCATGAACGTGGACGTCCGCGGCAGGCTGCTCGCGAGGAAGATAATCACCGTGTTCGACATCCCTGAGAGCGCGGACAAGCTCGTGGAGATAGCTGGCATATCCCTGCCGCGTGCGAAGGAGATAGTGGAACGTGCGGAATATGCAAGGTAGGATAACCTCGGTGGACGCGGCCAGGGGCGCCGCAATCGTGATGATGGTCGCCTACCACTTTTTTTTCGACATCCGGTATTTCGGCATCGCCAACGTAGACCTTCAGGGCGTCCCGCTCACGCTGCTGCAGCGGGCCACCGGCACGCTGTTCGTGCTCATAGCGGGCGTGTCGCTCACGCTGAGCGAACGCAAAAACAAGGAGGGCTACGCGCACCACCTGAAAAGGGCCGCGATGCTCGGCGCGGTCGCACTGCTCATAACCGTGGCGACGTGGATCTACCCGCACGACGGCTTCATCCAGTTCGGCGTCATCCACATGCTCGCGCTCTCAACGCTCATCGCGCCGTTCTTCTTCAGGTTCGGATGGGTGAACGCGGTGCTAGGTGCGCTCATCGTGCTCGCAGGGATAGGCATGAATGGCATGGCCACGGACACGCACTGGCTCTTCTGGCTGGGAATCAACGACCCCGGATACCATGCGCTGGACAACTACCCGATGCTGCCCTGGTTCGGCGTGGTGCTCATCGGCATCTGGCTTGGCCAGTCGCTTTTCCCTGCCGCTGCTGCAGTGAAAAGAGCTGCGCGCCTGCCTGGAGAACCAGCGCTCGCGTTCCTTGGAAGGAATTCGCTCGCGATATACCTTGCGCACCAGCTCGCGCTGGTCGGAACCATCATGGCGCTGCGCGCCATCGGCATCCTGTGAAATTTACAAGCCTTTATATATTTTATCCCCGTTAGCACAAGCACGACCAGAATATGCCGATACCCAATCGGCGGAGTAGATTCCCATGACGAACGAATACAGGAAAGGATGCCCCGAATGCTCCATGGCGTTCGGAATGAGCTCGCCGCTCGCGAAAGCGGACAACGAGTTCAGGTGCACGGCAAACCCTGCGCACAAGTTCACGCTGAGCGCGGACGGCTTCCTCAAGTCCATCCTGTAGAAATGACACCCTGTGCATAACGCGGGAGACGGCAAGCCCAGATTTTTCCTTGTTTCATATTTCCTTCTGCTTGTCAACGATTTTGTAGCACCTGAACCAGTAGGTGCTGACCACGCTTCCGGTTGAATCTTTTTCCTGCCTCTTATTTTTCCATTCTCAGTCCGGCACAACAGTGCCGCACCGGAACAGGTAGCTCACCAGCCAGCCCCCTGCGGAATCCACTGCATACTCCCTTGAGTAGACCCTGCAATCACGCAGGTCGCCCCTTATCACGCCAGGCACGTAGTCTATGATGAAGAGGTCGGTGGAGGAATAGTTGTCCAGCGGCGTGCTCCTTGCCCTGAAAACCGCGGCTCCGTAGGCCACTGCCTCGTCAATGCTGACGTCGGTGAAGACAGTGAAGCCCGAGGCCGCGATGCTGCTTATTGCGGCGCCGTCGAACTTCACGTCCGTGGCCGGGGCGGTGATCTGGATCTCGCCAGGCGGGGCTGCTGCAGCAGCCCGGAGCCAGGTGTATGTGCTTTCACGGAACGAGCCGTCGTTGTTCCTGTAGAACTCGTCGCGCCCGCTGTCCAGCGCATCGTTGAGCAGCTGCGACACAGTGGTGACTGGCAGCGCAGGCGTGGAAACGTTTGCCGGGGGCGGCGGGTTGGCCGGCGCCGAAGCGTTCTGCGCCGGAGGGGTCACGTTGGCAGGCGGGGTCGACTGGTTGGCCGGCGGCTGGCTCTGGTTTGCAGGCGGCGTGGCGCATGCGAATGCGCATGTGCATAACGGGTAGCTGCCGGATATCTCCCAGCTGCCGTTGCAGTCAGCATGCTGCAGCATCGGGCAGTAATCCGCGCAGCTGGTTGCGGGGGCGGCCGGGGCAGGCTGTGAGCCGGTGCATCCGGCGGCAAGAAGCGCAATTCCCAGGGCGAATAATAGTGCGTACCTCATGGGGGAATAAGCCGGCGGGAATATTTTAAAACCTAGCCATCCAAGTGTTAGCCCGACCAGTAGAGAATAATGCGATGAATAGAGGTGTTTCCCATGCCGGCATGCCCGAACTGCCATATATACAAGGGGCTTTTCTCCCCGCTGAACAGGAACGAGTCTGGATACTTCGTGTGCAAGAGCAACAACCTGCACAGGTTCACGCGCGACAAGGAGGGAAACTTCCATTCGGTATAAAACAGTTCACGCCGAGCGCCTTGCGCTCGGTCAGTGAACAAAAAAGCCCCCGCCGAGATTTGAACTCGGGACCTCGTCCTTTTCGACCCGCGATGCGTAGCATCACAAGATACCAAGGACGCGCGCTACCGCTGCGCTACAGGGGCACATAAACAGCTCTGCAGCGGTGGAATTGAGGGATAAATAATCGGTTAGCTTTTTATTGATGCTCCCTGCATAATTCGCACACAGAGGCGAGCAGATGGCTGGAAATGACGGGATCATATTCAACGGCGCATACAAGGACTTCAAGCTCGGCGTGCGCTTCGACCTCGGCGGCAAATCCGCTGACGAGGTCGTCTACGCCCTCGGCTACATCGGCTCAGCCATAGAGCCGCACGCGTACCGCTTTTCAGGCATAGACACGAAAAAGATAGACGCGTTCGCCAGCCCGGATGGCAAGGGGCTGAAGGCGGTGTGTGATTTCCTCGGGAGCAGGCCTCCCAGGGCCATCTCGGCCGCGCTTGCCGAAGCGCTGCCGAAAGAGGAGCTGATGCCTGCCGCGGAATCGTACCTGCTCAACCGCCTCCTCACCAAGGCAGGCGTCCAGTTCACCGCCCGGTCATCAGCAACGCTCAAGCCAGAGGAAGAGGATATTGGCGACCACATAGCGTTCATAGCGAAATACCACGACTGGATAGCCATAAAGAAGCTCGGGCTGGAGAAGGTCCAGGACTACGAGGTCTCGGGCATACTCTGCGGCACAAACCACACGCTGGTTAACAAGGGGTTCGACTTCGCAGGGGCGAAGGCGGACGTTAGCGTCGCCGGAAAAAGGAAAACGCTCGGCAACCTGTGCGCTGCGCTGTCTGAGCTCGCGCTGTCCGGCGGCATGGAGGATGCCTTCCGGGTGGCCAAGGCCATGGAGGGAGTCGGCTACAGGCCGTATGCCAGCCCGGACATGCTGACCGCAGCCTATCCGGACATCAAGCCCCCGAAAATGAGGGGAAGGAAGCCGAAGGGGTGAATGCATGGGCAGGGGAGTCGGTTACGGGAAGATAATATTATTCGGCGAGCATTTCGTGGTCCATGGCGCGCCTGCCATAGCCGCGGGCATAGCCAACGCGGCCATAGTGGAAGTCAAGCGCTCTGACAGGAACAGGATAATAACCGGCGCCAAGATTGCGGAGGACCTCAGCCTCGGCGGCATCGAGGGCGTGCTGAAAAGCATGGGCATAAGCGAGAAATACGACGTCCAGCTCAGCGGTGACCTGCCCACCTACGGCGGGCTGGGCTCGTCAGCGGCGTTCTGCGTCGCTATGGTGCGCGCCTTCGCAGAGGAGAAGGGCCGGAACCTCACCAACGAGGAGGTC
>CAZYGF010000092.1:0-4327 GCA_964647575.1 Microcaldota archaeon | reverse complement strand
ATGGCACCTATGGCTTCAGCCGAGAGCCCGAGCTTCTCATGGGAAGAGATGTGCGCCAGCAGTTTCCTTATGGATACCTTGCTCACGCGCTTCAGCTCAACGGTTTCGCACTCTGCCCTTATGGGCGTAAGCTTCTTGTCCCAGATGTCAGTGGCAGTGACTATGGTGGGGCAGGGCGAATCGCGCAAAAAGTCCACGATCGCGCCTGAGCCGCCGCTGTCAGCGCGCCCTGCGAGCACGTCCGCATCGTCAATCAGGACAAGCCTGCCGCGGCCGAAAAGCCCGCCTGCCATGCTCGCCCCATGGGTTATGCGCTCCACGCGCTCGCGGTTGCGCAGCTCGCTGGCGTTCAGCTCGAGCAGGTCGAGGTCGAACTCCTGCCTTATGGCATAGGCCATGGACGTCTTGCCTGTGCCGGGGGGCCCGCAGACGAGGAGCGGCTTCCTTTTCTTGCCGCTGAGCCAGTGGAGCACCCAGTTCTTCACCTGGGCGACCTTCTCCTCGTTGCCCAGCAGCTCTTCGAGCTTCTTGGGCGCGTATTTGACAGTATAAAGCATCTACACCATCGCTTTCATGGTTTCTTTCCAGAAGCCACGGACCTCGCGTTCCGGGCTTTTTGTCACAACGATTTTCTCGTCCTTGTTTAAAATCCATGAGTACTTGCCCCACTGGAAGCGCTCGTCCATGTAGACCACAGCGACGCGGTCGCCCTCCTTCCTGCGCGCACGGCCTGCGGCCTGGAGCGCCTTTATGGTGCCTGGGTAGAGGTAGCCGTAGTCCCAGCCCCTGCCGAACTTCCCGTCGTAATAGTCTATGAGCGCGCGTTTTTCCACGTCCATCTCGTCCAGGGCGACGCCGACGATGACGACCGTCTTTATCTCGCCCACGCAATAATCGACGCCCTCGGCCAGGGACCCGCCCTGCACTCCGCACAGCACGCCATGCCCGCCCGGCCCGCCAGCCCGGAAGTCCTTGAGCATCTGCCTGACCTCCTGGGGCTTCATGCCGCTTTTCTGCACCAGCATGCTGCGCGGGCGCATCATGGGAAGCACCGCGTCCATGACGACGTAGGAGGGGAAAAAGACCGCGGTGCCGCCTGGCGTCGCTGCTATCACCGCGTCGAGCTTGCCAGCTATGGCAGCATAGCCCTCCTCGTCGCGCCGCGAATACCTGGTCGTCACGCCCGGCGTCACGATGTTGACTATGCTGTCCGCACTGAACGGCGATGGGTAGCTCTTCATCGTGGTCCGCTGCGGGTCAAGGCCGAGCACGTCCCTGTGCATCTGCAGCGGCAGCAGCGTACCGCTCATGAGCACGGACGAGGCGCATGCGTTCAGCGCCTTAGTGGCCGGCGATGGGTCCAGCAGTCGCTTTGAAAGGTGGAAATTGCCGTTCTTCCGCTTCAGCACGCGCACGCACTCGTCCTCGCCCTCGCCCCAGGCTGTCAGGAAGCCTGCGAGCTTCAGGCAGGCGCTCTTCCTGCCGGTCTTCTCCACGACGTCAAAACCCGCCTCTGCCAGCTTCGGCAGTATCTCGTCAAGCGTCAGGCCGAAGCCTGCGATGAAATCGTGCAGCGAATACGGGGAGACGATGCGCTCCTCGTCCATGGCGAGTATCCGCTCTGCCCAGAGCGCGAACTCCTCGTCCACCGGGCCTGCGTCCATGCCGAGCGAGCGCATCTCCTTCCTCACGCGCATGAACGTGAAGCCGTTCACCGAGCTGGACATGCTCTCGCGCACCCGTGAGGCGAGGTTGTGCGCCTCGTCTATTATGACGATGGAGTCCTCAAGCCGCTTCTTGACCTTGGCGAGGAACACCTCGCGGATTTTAGGTACCATGAGGTGGTAGTAATCCGCGATTATCACGTTGGATGATTCGCCCAGCTTCAGCAGCCATTCGTAGGGGCAGCAGCCGTGCTGCCTGCCTAGGGCGATGAGCTCGTCGTGGCTCTTTGCGGCGCCATAGCCGCCCATGGCCGCCCTGAACACCAGTTCAGCCTTCAGCTCGCCAAGGCGGCCGTAGCCCCGCGCGTTCCCGTAGAAGGGGCATCCCTGCTTCTTCCGCCTCCGTGCGCAGGCGTTCTGGAAGCTCTCGTTGTCGAGCTGGGAGAGCGACCGGTCTATGCAGCAATGGAACCTGCCGACCATGTCAACTGCGCGGAGCCTGAGCGAATGCCTTTCGGCGATGCCGCGCACGACGTCAAGCGCGATGCGGTGCTGGGATATCTTGGGCGTGAGGAAGAAGACGGTCCGGTTCCGCTCCAGGGCGCTGGTTATGGCGGCTGAAAGCGCCGCGTCCGTCTTCCCGCTGCCGGTCGGCGCCTGGGCCATGAAATTCCTGCCATCACATATGGCGGAGTAGATGTCATCCATCAGCGCCTTCTGGTGGGGGCGCACATGGTCATGGCGGAAATAGGGCATAGGAAGGATTTGGGCCTGGGTATTTAAGCAGGTTTTTCCGGTTCATTTCCGCGGTGGAAATGCAGTGCTTGAGAGCACTGAACCACCTGCCGGCTGGAATAGCCGAACTTTTATATGATGAGCGGGTATTCCACTCATGAAGGTCCTTCTCGTTGGCGATGGCGCCAGGGAGCACATGCTGGCGGAGCAGCTGGCGCGCAGCTGCGAACTGTCAGTGGCCATGGAACGCAGGAACCCGGGGATAGAGAAGCTCTCACAGAAGTTCTTCGTATGCGATTTCTCCAACATCGAGGCCATAGGCGGATGGGCCATAAGGGAGAAGATAGACATGGCGCTTGTAACGTCGGAGGTGGCCCAGGCCAAGGGGCTCGCGGACGCGCTTTCCGACGCTGGCATAACGCCGGTATCGCCACTGGGCCCTGCCAGCGCGGTGGGCGAGAACACGGTGTATGCGGCCAACCTCATGAAGGAAGCCGGCATAACAAGCCCGGCGTTCGCCGTGTGCAAAACCCAGGCTGAAGTGAAAAGGGCGATGGGAGAGATGCCGCATCTGGTGATGAAGCCCGCGGTCCGGGTGGACTGGAAAGGGATCAGGTTCGGCGACATGGACTTCAAAAATAGGGCGGACATCACGAAGGAGGCCGCGGTGCTCATAAAGCGCCACGGCTCGGTCCTGCTCGAGGAGTGGGTGGACGGCGAGTCCTTCTCGGTCCAGGCGCTCACGGACGGCAGGGCCATCTCGCTCATGCCGCCGGTGCATGCAGAACGCAGGGCGCTGGAAGGCAGCAGGGGCAGGCTAACTGGGGGCATGGGAAGCTATTCCACGGGCAGGCTGCTGCCTTTCATGAAGCAGTCCGACCTTGACCAGGCGCGCGGCTCCCTGGAGAGGTTCCTGAGGATCCTGAAGGCAAAGGGGGTGGACTACAGGGGGCCCATATGCGGCAGGTTCATGGCGGCTCAGAGGGGCAGCGTCATGCTTGACGTCTATGCGACTTTCGGCGGCATGGAAACCCTGAACAACCTGATGCTGCTGCGCACCCAGCTGGTGGAGGTTCTCACTTCCATAGCGGACGGCTCGCTCAAGCCGGCCTCGTTCGCGGAAAATGCGACCATGGTGAAGTACGTGGTGCCTGAGGGGTATCCGGACAAGCCGAAGAGAAGCAGGATAACCATAGAGGGGCGCGTGCTGTGGAACAATGGGGCAAAGGCATATTTCGACTCGGTGGACGTGAAGCCGAAGGGCGTCTTCACGACAAAGGAGCGGGCGGTTGCCATATGCGCAGGCGGAGGCACGCTGGTGGAGGCCGAAGCGAAGGCCGAGGCGGCCGCCTCCGCGGTCAGCGGCAGGGTCTGGCACAGGAAGGACATAGGCAGCAGGGACTATGTGGAAAGGGAAGTGAAGCACGTGGGCATGCTGCGCTCGGGCGCATGATGCCGGGGAGCGATGGCGATGAGATTTCTCTATAACGCCCCGGCCATACTGCACAGGGGCGCCATAATAGCCGGGGATACGCATTTCGGCATGGAACAGAAGCTCCGCAGGAAGGGCATATTCGATGAGCAGTTCAGCCTGCGGCTCTTTGAGAAGCTAAAAAGCCTGATAACCGGGCACAGGGCGAAGCGGCTCATCCTGCTGGGCGACGTGAAGGAGGACATAACCATGCTGGACGCCACGACCGCTGACGTGCTCGCGCGGCTGTCGCTGCTTTGCGAGGTGACAATCGTCCGCGGCAACCATGATGGCGGCATCGAGCGCTGCGGCAGCGCGAAAATAGTGCCTTCTGCCGGCTTCGTGTATGCGGGCCTGGGCCTGATGCACGGCCAGTCCTGGCCCGCGAAGGAGCTGATTAAATGCGATTACCTGGTCAGCGGCCACCAGCACCCGCTCGTCACCATGACAGACACGC
>CAZYGF010000091.1:0-4348 GCA_964647575.1 Microcaldota archaeon | reverse complement strand
TTGACGGCATCGAAGGCGGGTTGCGCTGGAACATGTATATCCTGAAGAAGGTTGGCTGGGCAGCCTGGTTTGTCGGATATGTGACCACTGCGCCGAAGCATGACGTTCCGGAAAGGCTTGTGGTTATGGCATGCTGGCCGTTGCCTGTGACCGTGAAATTGACTGGCACTACATTGGTTACCTGCATCGTCCCCACTGATGCGCCGTTGTCCCCCACCGAGACGTTGCCCATGCAGATGACGTTCGCTCCACCCTCCCTGTTTGCCATGGTGGTGGTGCCGTTATCGTAGGACATCCGCTGGTCGTAAAACGGCCCCAGCTCAGCGTATGCCGCCTGGACTACCGGGAGGTTCCAGTTTTGGAAAAACTTTTGGGATGCATTTTCGTAGTAGAAGGCATAGCGTACAGGGCCAAGCCATTTTATCCCCACGTTGGAGTTCGTCGCACCGGCATTAGGGGGTATCGGGCAATAGCCCGCGCCGCATGCCGGATATGGAGACAGTATGTCAACACTGGGGCTGCCGGAGCCCCATGTGGTGCTCACTGTAGGAGTGACTGTCAGCACGCTGCCCGTGCAGACCGTGTCTCCGGGCCGCAGGCTTGCCGGATTGCCGCTTACGACGCTGCCGGAAGCGACAGCAAGGTTGAAGCCGGTGGTCAGGCCCATAGTCGTGCTGAAGTAGTAGCCGCCGCTAATCGGGGTCTGCCATGCCGCATTGATGTTGGTGGCATAGGCTGCCGACGCGAACAAAACAAAAAGGCAAAAAATGCTTACGCTCCTGTCCATCGTCACACCTCTAGAATAGGCCAGCCCGCTTTAGCAGGCTCAGGCCTTTCTTCAGGTCACCCAACCTGAGGCTCGTTATCGCTTCCTTGTAGAGTGCCATGCGGGCGATGTCGTTCATCGCATCGCTTGCATATACCTGGTTTTCAATGGAACCTGCAAGTTCCCTCGCAAGCTTCGCGGTTTCCTCCACGGTGGTTTCGCTTTTCTTCCTGGCGGCATATTCGCTTGCGCGAACGTATACGGCCGTGACGCTGCTGTCCCATTGGGGTGGTGCGGCGAGCTTGGCCGGCACTGCCTCGAGGGCGCTGGCAGCCGGCGCCTTTCTCTTAGGGGCGCCGATATTAAATACGGCGTCTGCGCTCACATAGCCGACAGGTTTAGTGGCTAGCTTGCGGGTATCGATGCCGCCCTTCATGTCGACTAGCGCGCCCCCGCGTATCGTGAAGGCCCAGGTCGATGACGGCCTATAGGTCACTCCTGCGCCTGCCTGCACCATGTATGTCTGTGCGGTTGCGTCATATTCGACCTTGACGCTCGGGTCGAAGGAAGTCAGCCGCTCCCCTGACCGCAGCTCCAATCTGCCCCCGACTTCAAGCGAGGGCCTGCTCATCCATTTCTTCGCTATGTTAACTATGCCCAGATACTCTGGCGTGACAAAGAACTGCAGGGTTGTCTTGTCCCCTTCGTGCGGGGTCCAGGACACGGTTGTGAGCGCGAACGCGCCTTGCGCCCCCAGCCCTCCGGCCGCGAATCTCTCGAACCTGATGGGCGCGGTCATGCCATAGCGCCCGGGGCGCCTCAGCTCGACGCCATAGATGCCCAGGTACCAGTCTTTCTTTTCTGGCGTCGTTCCCACTCTTTCGCCCGTAGCCGATACCGACATTATTGTCGGCATGACGATCTCCTCGTAGCCCACGTTGCAGTGCAGTATAATCTGCACGGGGTTTGCGCCCCAGCTGCCTGACCACCACACCTGCGGGGTGGCGCTCAGCACCTGGCCGGAGCCGACGAGCCTTTCCCTGCCGGTGACCTGGCCGGCGGTTGTCTCAATCAGTTCGCCGGTCACATTAAGGTAGTCATATGCAAGGCCCATTGCCAGCGAGACGACTCCCTTTGCGAACTTGTCCGTGCCTGGCGTCCCCAGATATCTGTAGTACTTGTCCATGTCGCCGAGGTCCAGTGTGACCGTGCCCCTGGCGGTAAAGACCGTGATGGCTCTCTGGTCGACCGTTACGGTTGCGAGGTGGCTTGCCGTGGTGTAAATGCCGTTCATGGCCACGCCAAGGCTCTCGTCCCTAAAGTCGTTGAGCACGATGGTGAGCTTTTGCGCATCGGTGAGCCCTTGCCCCCTTGTACCATTCAGGTAGGCGAGGGCGTCCTGGAAGGAGGGGCTGGCAAGCACACTCGCGTCAGTTATGTGCCCCACCGTAGTCCTCAGCGCATCAAGGGCCTGGGTCTGGTCAATCTTGCTGGCGTCAGCCGCGATGCCATAGCCCAGGGCTGAAACGAACGTCTGCGCATTGGGGTCAGTGTCGAAGATGAGCTTCTGGTCTGGCGTGGCCGTGCCGCCCAGGCTGAGGGTTCTCAGGTTGCCCTGGACCTTGCCGTAGAATATGGGGCTTAGCTCAATCGGCCTCATCATTATTACGCGGCCCTGTTCGCCGATGGCTCCCGTTTCTTCCAACGCCTTTGTTGCGCTTGCCCCGGCTGCTGCCGAAGGTGCGGGGATGGCCCTCGCCCCCGGTGCCCAGGCTTCCCTGCTGCTGAGCGCCGACTTGAGGGCGGCTATCTTTTCTGACATGCCCCTGTAAGCTGAGTAATCCGCGTAATGGTCCGGAGCCTGCATATCAGACTGTATGAGGATGAGCGTGTTCCTGAGCGCGGGTCCGTTAGCGCCTGCATCTGTGCTGGCATGCACCTTCGCGCTGAGCGCGTCCAGGCTTCCCATGAGCGTCTGCAGCAGCACTTGCTTCGCTGCGTCCTCGCTCTTGTTGCCGAGGTCCTGCACCGCCTTGTCGTAAACGATGCGGTTCGGGACGCCTGTGGCCGGCTTGCCACTGCGGACGATGTTCAGGATGTTCCACACCGTGATGGCGTCGCCTGCAAGGTCCTGCGTGTTGGTTATGGCCGCAGCATTATAGCCCATGCGGATTTTTCCAAGCAGTTGCAGCTGCCCCCCTGTAACGTCAACCTTCTTTTCTTCCGGTGCTACCATTTGCCCACCTGCCACTTTTAGTCACCTCATGACAATCATGCTGTGAATGCTACTGGCATTTGGGCAACACAAGTATTAATATGTTGCGTCGCAGAGAGAAGGACGCCCGTCGTCACCGCTGCAGCGAATGCCACTTTGTGGCCCGTGCCGGAATTCCCACCCTTCATACAGAATCTCATGTTCCTACCTCCTTCTGTTATCCCATCCATGTTGTGTTATCATTTGTGCCTGATTATGTGAACTGCGGGAGTCATGCCGCCAACTCCTGGCTGTGCCATATGATTGCCGCCGTACTTGAACAGGAGGTCCTTTACATCCTCCGGGATCTTGCTGTTCCACTCCACGACCATGTAGCCTGGCGCGTTGTTTTTGATTTTCTGCTCCATCACATGGCAGGGCACGTACGGAACGCCTCCCTTGGATAGCGGAACGCCATCCTTGGATACGGGCTCGTAGTCCCCGCTGGCTGTCTGAACTGTCATTACCAGCGGATATACGGTTACGGTTTTGCCCCTCCACTTGCCCTCCTGCGGATTGTCCGTCATGATGCGCGCCGTGTACGGCTTGTCAATCACGCGCCCCTTCGCATCCTTCTCATAAAGGTGCGGGTTGCACACGAGTACGTACTTCCCGAGGTTAGCGGTGAACATCCATCTGTAGATGCGCTCCTCGCCCGTGCGTGCCGTGAACGCCTCAACGCTTTCGACGCCCGCCTCGGGGGTTTTCACCGTCGCTTCCGCCTCGTAGAATGAATAGAGCCTATCACCGATGTCTGGTACAGGCAGCCGCTTTTCCTGGATTTTCTTTACGTCGACTACCATTCCCCTCCCTGTCTCCCATTCCTCTTTTGGAATTATCTTGACTTCGATGGGCGGCAGGTTCGACAGGCTCACTATCGCCTGCTCGACAGACATTATTGCCTGCGCCGGATTCTCATCAAAAGAGCCGTCGAACAGGTTCTGGCCCAGCCTGGCCCCGTACAGCTTCTGGCGGGCATCCGCGGCCTTAAGGGCTTCCTGGGCCCTCACCACGAAGTATCTCCGCGGGTCCTCGGAGTTGACGTACTCGGAAATGGGCACAATCTTCTTCTGGCCTTCCACCATGACCTCCACGGAGTCCTTTGCAAGCCTCGCCCGCAGTTCCTCTCTCCTAGCATCGTAAATCGTCATGAAGGTATTGTTGATGTCCGTGAGCAGGGCCTGCGCGGTCACGTCCTTCGTGCCAATCTTCACGGCAATGCCGCGCATGGTCACCCTGAACGAGTCCACATCAAGATTCCTCAGGAACGTGCCCGCGGTCTTGTCGTCGTGAAGTATCCCCTGCCTGTGAATCTCCTTGTAGAGCCA
>CAZYGF010000090.1:0-4371 GCA_964647575.1 Microcaldota archaeon | reverse complement strand
AATTCATAAAGCAGGCCAGCCCGCATAAAATCGTGCTAATTCACGGCGACAAGCCCGAGGAGTTCGCCCAGGAGCTGAAGGAGAAAGGGTATGATGCCGTCGCGCCATTGCCGGGCGAGCGCGTCATGCTCTAGAACGAGAAGCTGAAGAATGCTTCTTTTCCGGTCCCGTCAGTGGTCGCTTTGACGAAAAACTCGGTTTTGCCTGTGGAATAGGGCTTCCACACGCCCAGGGGAAGCTGGTCTGCCTTGAAAACGGCCCCATCCGGGCCGAATAGCGAGATGTAAACGCCTGCCGGGCATATGCTGTCCACGCGAACTGAGGCCTTGCCTGCGGAAACCTGCGTGCCGGGCTTCGCCAGCGCGAACTTATTGCTGCCGGACTGCCCGGGGAGGCCCGTGGCCGCAGCCAGCATCAGGCCGGAGGCGAGCAGAGCAGCCCTTGTGAAAGAGAAGGATGGGTTGGCATGCCGCACCGCAAGGGGCCCGTGCACTGCCAGCTGTTTCAGGGTATCACCGGTAGAAAAAATGATAAATGAAAGAAAATTAAAAAGAAATGGATTTACTGGCGGCTGCACTCTTTCGTGACCGTAAGGGTCGCGCAGGCATCAACCCTGTCCGTGGCTACGACTGTTTTGGGCAGGGCGCCAGTTGAATCCGGCAGGATGGTGGCGTGTATGTTCTCCACCTTGATTGAGAAGCGGTGGGTGCCTATCTTCAGTGTGTCGGTCACCAGCTCTGGTATCGTGTCAGTCTTGGCGACTGTGCAGTCGTACTTCAGGACGGAAACGATCACCTTCAGCTTGGTCGGCGTGCTGATGTCAACCGCATCAAGCCTTATGGTGTATTCACCGAAGTGGTAGACCGTGCCGAGCGGGATGCATGCCGAGGTCATCTTGCCGTTGTTGCCGCAGTCCAGCCACAGTGTAGGCGCGCATGCCTCGGGCTCGCCATTGCAAACCTTGGTGACGCTCACCATGGCATACCTGTTGACGCTGTCAACTGCGACAGTGTCCACCCGCACCCTGACGCGCTCAAGGCCAATGTCGATAATCGTGTCTGCTCCTGAAACCGCAGGCAGTGTCTGCAAGAGCGTGCCATATTCGGTTGCAAGACGGAGCCGTGAGGCCTGGGGTGTGTCGTTGCCTGCCACGAACTGTATGGGCAGATGGCCGAACACTGTCCAGTTGCTGTCCAGGATGCACGCCGGGCCGTTCCTGACGCCACACCTGAGCGGGGCACCCAGTGCGCCGTCGTATATAGAGATATTCGTGGTATCGGTATTGACCGGCGGGGTAGTTACATCGACCACACCGGGTTTGCCGCACATCAATGCACCGGCGCTCGTTAAGGCTGCCGTAACAACGGCGCCTTTCACAATAGTGGCCATAGGCCGCACATGCATCTTTTCGGTGCTGATTCCATTATTTATCGAAACTTTCAAGTTCCCACCCCTAAAGATTTTATAACACATGTATTGTTATAGTAAATATTTAAAAAGGGTTCGTTTTTGTGGGTAAAACTATTTAGAGCTGGTTTTAGGTGGTTTGCAGCCCTTTTCCACGACGACAAGTTCTTCGCCGCAGGCTAGGTGCGACTTTGTTTTGCTGAGTTTCCTGAAGAATTCCCGTATTGCTGCTTCGGCGCGGCTGGCCGGCCGTTTCACAATCGCGCAGAGGTTTTTTTTCCTCTTGATGAACCTCGCGCCGCGGTGGCTTTCCCTGAAGCGCTTGACGTGGGATTTCATAGCGAGCGGGGGGCCCTCGATTTCCATCAGGGGCGGAAACGCATCCTTCTCCAGCACAACAGCCAGCCGCACGATGTGCTGGCCGTCGTCTGCGAGGATGGCCTTCGGTCCCAACGGCGCGAGATGCTGCTCCAGCTGGCTGGCCATCCTGTGCAGCTGGCCCCAGAGCACGTCGTCAACCACGTCCGGCCGCGGAAGCGTGACCATGAAAAGCTTCGCGCCCTTCGCCGCCCGGGCGACTTTGTCCTCGAAGCTTTCGGGTTTCCGCAGGAAGAACTGCGCCGACGGCTTCTTCAGGAAGCTCCTGCACAGGCGCACGAAGCGCGACAGGTTTTCGGGTGAGACAGCCGCAGCCACGTTGCGGTTGCTGTCGGTGGGGTCGATGACGACGAAGTGCCCCAGGCGGAGCTGCGCTTCCCGGACCGCCTTCCGGCCCTTGTAATACCCTTTTATGTCTATGAACACCGGCGGCTTCCATTTCGATGCGGCACGCAGCAGCTTCACGAATCCGCCGTAGCGTATTGCCAGCAGCTCGCACAGGTAGCCTGAGAACCCCTGGATTTTTATCTCGGCGCCGTAGAGCGAGTTCGCCTGCAGGAAGGACTTGAGCAGGAGGACACCGTCCACGTCCTTCAGGTTCTTCAGCACGAACGAGGTGTGCAGCACAGAGCGGTCCACCGCGCTCAGCCGTTCGGACGCGTCAGCTATCCGGTATGCGGGAACGAGGTCGATGCGGCGGCCCTCCAGCCTGAAGCGCGCATAGGGATGCTCGGCGTAGCTGAGCTGGTATGCCCGGCCGGGGAATGCCTTTGCCATTATGCCCTGGATGAGCGGCTCGAGCCGGTCCCTGGGAACTGAGCGCCTGAAAAGCACGAACACGTCCACGTCGCGCCTCTCGCGCAGGAACGTCCGCTTGGCCATAGAACCGGTAAGCACCACTTCGCAGCCGGCAGGCGCGCTGGCTTTTATGTGCTCCACCAGCAGTTTTGTGAATCCGTCCTCCTCCTTCATCTCCCGGCGCGACGGCCTTATAATAGGGAGAACCTGCCGGAGGATTTTCTGCATATTACAACGTTTCCAACAAGGTTTTAAAAGAAGGCGATGGAATGAAACACATGCGACTGGCGATAATGCTGCTGCTCCCACTTCTCCTTCTGGGCTTCGGCTGCGTGGAGCAGAATTCGTTCGCTGGCGCCAAGGCAGAGCACCTGTCCAACACCCAGCCGGTCGATCTGGATGATGACGGCATCGTCGATTATGCAACCTACGACTTCTCGCCGGTACCAGGCAATGCCAGCGGCATGACGCTCCAGCGGAAGGTCACCGTGGCCACCGAGACTGCAGCCACCTACGCGGCCCTCACGCCAAACCTCACCATCGCGGATGTGCTTGTGGCCGACGCGAGCCTAAAGGAATTCTCAGACTCCAGGACCCGGGCCGAGGCTGACTGCTCCAAGGAGGTGGGCATGGGCACAGCCCTGGGCACGGTCATATGCACTGACGTCCTGACCTGCGCCGGGCACTGCTCGAGCGCATCGGTCAGATGCAAGAGGATAGCGGCCGTCTACGATGAAGTGCTCGCCGGTTCGATAATATCCTACGCCCAGGACATGGTAGACATGCGCAACGCGCTTCTGGACGCACGGCGCATGGTGGTCACGCTCGACAACGCGGCGCCCGAGGACAAGGATGCGTACCTGGCCAAGACCCGCGCCATAGTTGCGAAGATAGCCGAGGCCAACGCCAATCCGCTCTATACCAATCCGGACGTCAGCCTCTGCGCCCATTCCGATTTCGGCATATCGTCCCTGCTGGAAGCCGTGGAGAAGATAGGGAGCTATGAGGCCACGCCTGTCGGCTACAGGTACACGGTGGTGCTTTCGGCCAAGCCGCTGCAGTCGAAGCAGGACAGCATCGGTTCGGAGGTCACCGGCATCAGCCTCACCGACAGGCTGCCGACGACGGTAGTCCAGAAATCAGAATACATATCATCCATACAGAGCATAGCGGCCGTGGAGAACGGTTCGGCCGTCTCCATAGTATGGAATTCGCCGAAGGCGGCGAAAGACGGCTACCTCTTCTCCTACCAGTTCACGTCCACAGCTGCGCCAGAGACCGTGCTGGCGTCATTCAGGACGCCCGCGCTCACGGTGAAGCGGCTCAACCTTTCCATGCTCTCACCAACCGAACAGCTGTTCGTCATGCTCAGCAGCATGATAAAAAATTACTACGTCGCGCTCGGGCTGGCGCTGGGCATAACCCTCGCGGTGCTCATGGTCGCCTACAACCTGCTCCTGCTCATCATGGCGGTCATCAGCGAACGGGCGCTCACGCCGGCGTTCAGGAAGGCGTTCGGCAAGACCAGCGTGACCTGGAAAACCGATGCCGCGCTGGCCGCAATCGCCCTAGCCGCGGGCTCATACGTCTGCCTCGCAGTGGCACTGCAGCCGGCTGCCACGCCAACGCTAGCCGAGTCTTTCGACTTCCTGGTCACCAACGGCACCGGCATGGTGGGAGTCGCGTTCATACTCGTAGGCATCCTCCTGGCCTATCTGTCCGTGGAGAACATCGTCAAGATACTCATGCTCGAGGCGGCCTACGGCATGGTGATACGGCACGAGAAGG
>CAZYGF010000089.1:0-4373 GCA_964647575.1 Microcaldota archaeon | reverse complement strand
CCGAGGCGAACACGTACTACCTGCTCATGACCGACGAGCGGAACCCGATAATGCCGGATGTCTGAACCATTACGCCGCGGAAACGCGGCATCTCCTTCTTTTCCGGCGGCAGGTAATAAAATTCAGCTGATTATAATGAAAGCGATGAGGAAATTCACCAGTCCGGACCAGAGATTGCTGGCGATCTGGGCTGCGGACTGCGCCGGGCGGGTGCTCCCGTTATTCGAGAAGGCATACCAAAAGGACGACCGACCCCGCAAAGCCATAGGCGCATGCCGGACATGGGCCCGGACAGGCGTGTTCAGGATGGCAGACATACGCGGGGTTTCGCTCGCAGCCCACGCGGCGGCCCGTAAAGCTAAAGAGAACAGCCCGGCACGTTTTGCAGCACGCGCGGCAGGCCAGGCGGTGGCCACCGCGCACGTCCCCCGGCATGCCTTCGGCGCCGCTTACTACGCCCTCAAGGCCGTCGCGGCAGCAAATCCTGATTCTGCCGGGGTCAAAATCGCCAAGGAACTCAACTGGCAATCGCGGCATCTCCCAAAAAACCTGAGGAAAGCATGGCAGGGCTGGCAGTCACAGCGCCTTCCTAAAAACTTCAAGTCAGCATTTTCCAGCGCCGCGGCTAAGAACAGGGAAAAACGATGAAATAAGAAGAAAAATTCAGTGCGCGCTTCTCGCCATTCTTTCCGTTTCGTCGCGCTTCTTCATGGCATAGCTCGCCTGCAGGTCGCCCTTGGCCGTAGATAGGATCTCGTTGGCAAGCGCCTGCTCGAGCGATTTCGGCTTGTTGAAGGAGCCCATGAGCGCTGCGAGCGTTATGTTCCTGAGGGCCATGTCCAGCCGCCTCGTAGCGGAGACGTCGACCGACACCTGGTAGCTCACCCCTCCGTGCGACACGCGCGTGACGTCCTCGCGGGGCGCTGCGTTCTCCAGCGCGCGGATGAGCACCTGGACCGGGTTCTCCTTGGTCTGCGCCTCGACTATGGCGAGGGCACGGTCGACTATGCCGAGCACACGGAGCTTCTTGCCCTGGATGCCTCCCTTGGTGCGGATTACCTTGCCGGACGTCTTTGCGCCGGTTCCGCTCCTCATGAGCTTGTTGGCCATGCGCTCCACCACGTTCATGTGCATCTTGCCGAACGCCCTGCGGGTCTGCCTGCCGAACGTATGCGGCACCAGCATGGGCTGGAGCGATATGACCTGGGCCAGGCTCTTGTCGCGTATGACTACGCTGTCGAGCGGGTATTTTCCGAACAGTTTGTCCATGCAATCATCTCTTGGCCTTCTCCTTCTTGCCCTTCCTGAGCATCTGCAGGTCCGTGTTGTTGACGGAGATGACCTTGTAGCGCACGCCGGGCATCGAGCCCATCTGGCCGCGCTGCGAGCCGCCCAGGCCTGCTATGATGACCTCGTCGTGCTCGTCTATGAACGTTATCGCCTTGTCGCGGACGGCGTGGGCGCTGACCACCTTGCCGTTCTTGATGAGCTGGCACTTGACGCACTTGATCAGCCCGGAGTGGGGCTGTTTCTGCTCAAGGACTATCTTCTCCAGCACTATCGCCCTCGCCTGTGGCGCGCCCTCTAGCGGGTCGTGCCTGGACTTGAGCTTCAGCGCCCTCCTCTTCCATCTCTTGGAGAGCCATCTGTGCTTCTTGCGCATGCGCCTCATGTTCCTTCCTGCGAATTCACCATTGCCCATTAATCCACCTAAAGCGAGATATCCACCAATCAATTACGCGAATCGATTAAGTTGATAAGCTTTTAAGAACTTGACGAGAAGGATTTATAAACATTCATGCGAGGTTTCAGGCCTGGCGCGCGGCGTTTTCGCGGCCGTTGCGCGCCGCATTTCCGCTATGACCGGGCTGT
Organism: Microcaldota archaeon; assembly: GCA_964647575.1. Taxonomy (GTDB): domain Archaea; phylum Micrarchaeota; class Micrarchaeia; order Anstonellales; family Bilamarchaeaceae; genus Bilamarchaeum. The sequence continues at coordinate 2,501 of CAZYGF010000089.1, read as the reverse complement.
GGGGGGTTTGCCGTAGAAATTGATCGTGATGGTGAGCCTGACCGAGGCGACTGTGAGCCCGCTGCCGGGTGTTTTCTCATTCTCGAAACGGATGGCGCCCCAAAGGCCCAGATTGTGGTTCTCGCCTAGCCATACATGGTTCAGGTCCAGATGCCGCGAACACTTCGCAGCGATTCCCTCAAGGAACTCCCGGAGCTCTCCTTTCCTCTCAGCGTAAAAAATGGCCTGCTTGATCACGCGCGCACCCAGGTTATCTGGTAGTATGCAAGGCATGACGAACCGGCCCGGCTGGTAAATTCTTGATATTGTTTCGTGCTTTGGCAGACTGGAGCCAAACGCGGCAGCGGCGTTCGGGGCGCCGACAGCGACGCTGGTAAGCATCGCAATCGCGGCAATCCCCGTGACGCATCTTTGCCTTAATGTCATTGCTGAATCCCCTTCCGGCTGTTCTATGGCATATAATGGTTAAAGGTCTATTTAAATGATGGGCTTGAAGAAAAACCACGCATATGAACGGCATGAGCGCCTTCCCTGGATAGCCATTTAAATGAATTATCCGACAGAGTAGATCGATGTCGCTCCTGAAGAACCTGTTCGCGTTCAACTTCTCCAACACGGACATGATACCCCTCATGGAGTTCGACAACATCGTCCGCAACGACACTGTGCTCCGCTACTTCTCCATGCATGCGCTTCTCGAAGAGCAGCTCCTGCGCATGCAGAGGAGCCAGGAGCAGGCGAGCGTGCTCGCGCAGGCGGCCGGCCAATCAGCGGACCGCACGCGGACCGCCGACGAGAAGCAGGCCGGGAAGTCTGAATCGGAGAGCACGAAGACCTACGTGATAACCTACTACAACCCGGAGCTGCACAAGGCCGAGGTGCTCGAGACGAAGAGCAGCATCCGCATCCAGGACGACGTGAAGCGCACCGTGGAGGAGTCGCTGGGCATGCAGTCGCTCTACCCGCTCTATACCCTCATAGCATCGCCCATCATCAGGCAGGAGGTCGTGCCCTGGAAGCTGGAGCAGATACTGTCCGAGCGCGAGTACGCCACCCCTCCGCCTTTTGGAGGAGGGGCGGCCGCGGTGCCGGTCAGGGTGGTCGCCCAGAGCCAGGCGGAGATTGTTGCAGCCAAGAAGCAGGCTGACCTCGTGAAGGAGTCGGCCGTCGAGGCGATGGCCAGGAAGGAAAAGGCCGAGCTGGCCACGGACGAGGAGATAGTGCTGCTGGAAGAGACAGTCGAGGCGCTCCGCAAAGGCGAGGACCCGGACAAGGTGCTGGACCGGCTGCCGCCGCTCTCGCGTGCGCGCTACGCAGCCGTGCTGCGCAGGAAGCGCCTAGGCGTCCAGGCCGTGATGCAGCTGCTCATCCGGGATGCCACGTTCCTGAAGACCGTGAAGGAAAAGCTGAAGACGCTCGGCTTCAACGATCTGGTTGCCCTGGTCAGGATGCTGCGCGACATACAGAAGAAGAAATAAGGCAGCGCATAACCGGGAAAGTCAAATCGCCCCTCCCTCGATTTCCAGTTGGAGGAGCCTGTTGGACTCCACGGCGTATTTGAGTTCTTTTAAATTACTTTCGTGGCATACCTTTACCATGGCAAGTCCAACGCAAAAGACGGCAGAGGGAACGGAAACTACACAGATGAGGCAACTCGCAGACATGGTGCACAATTTCAACAAAGCCGCTGCTGGGGTTTTCAATGAGGTTGGCAAGATGTTGGACAATCCGTCCTCATCTGCCATACCTAACACAACCTCGAAGGCAATGGAGGACTATTATGCGAGCTACATGAAGCTGACTCGGTTCGCAGAAAGTCACGTGCCGCTTCTGAAGCGCATGCTCGAACTATCACTTTCAGACCGCGTAAATCTCGACGGCAAGCAGATTGGCATCCAGAACGACGATAAAAAAGCGTTGCAGTTGATTGATGATATGAAAGGCGTATATTCTGTCGGCTGCGGGTTCGGACCTTCTGGCTTTCCAACAAGCCTTCCAAAGATGACGGTGGTTTTGAAGAACAAAACCGGCGAGACCCCCCTTTTCTCCTTCTATGACGGAGGTCCGGAAGCGAGCGAAAAAACTGCCCACCTTGCATTCTATCCATCTGAGGAGATTTACAAGATGGTGGCAAAGAGTCCGCTTTCCTCAGTGCCGAAAAAGTCCGAATGACTGGCCTAGAGCGCCCCGTCCTCGATTTCCAGTTGCAGCAGGCGGTTGAACTCCACGGCATATTCGAAGGGCAGCTCCTTCACGAACGGCTCGAAAAAGCCGGTGACAAGGAGTTCCTCGGCCTCCTTCCTTGAGAGGCCGCGGCTCATGAGGTAGAACACCTTCTTTTCGCTCATCCTGCCAGCGCTCGCCTCGTGGGAAATGAAAGAGTCGCCGTTGCCCACAAGGAACTTCGGGATGGAATTGTTCCTGGAAGCGTCGTCCAGCATTATGCCCTGGCATTTTACGAACGAGTCGGAGCGTTTCGCTCCCGGCGCGATTTTGACTTC
>CAZYGF010000088.1:0-4408 GCA_964647575.1 Microcaldota archaeon | reverse complement strand
ATTGGCATCGTCAAACAGCAGCCCGTACATGGTCCAGGGCGAGGCATCAGACGTAAAGGGCTTTGCAACAAGCCTCTGCCAACTGGTTGCGGTGTTCCGGTTGAACCACGCCGTGATGGTAAACGGCCTGGTGAGGTTGAGCGAGGCGCTCTGGTTGACCGTTATGCAGTTGTATGCCGTGCTGTTGAACCTGAATGAGCCGTTGCCATTATATCCGCCCGATGAATTCCAGGTTGTTGAATTTATGTTCGTGCCGTTGTTCCCGTTTCCTGAATAATCAAGCAAAGCGTTGGATGAGTTGCCCTCCATGGGCATGCATAGGGCCATGATTGGCGTGCCATTCCGGGACCATGCAACCGCGGCGGTGGTGGCGCTCCCGTTCAGCGCGTAATTGCACGTGATATTGTCCGTGGTCAGGTTGTAGGGGGAGGTGGCGTTAAGATTGAGGCTGATGATGGACGGGGGAGCTGCGGTGGCACAGGTGATAATGAGCAGAAATGCCACAAAAAAAGCAATCTGGCGGTTGGCTGCACCATTTACCATGTTCACACTCAAACAGCTATCAACAATAATCCATTAAAATGGATGGCTGGGAGGTGAATTCTGCCGGCCGGCGGCGGCAGATGCATAGGATAACAGGTTCGACTACTCTTTCGCGCTGGCTTTCTTGCCCTCTTCCAGCCGCTTCTTGTATAATGCCGCCCCCACGGCGGCGATGGCAGCGGCAAGGCCCGCGAGGGGAATCAGCACGATAGCCACAAACAACGGCACTAGGAACAGGATGACTGCCTCCTCCTTTGCCTTGCGCCTTAGGTATGCGGCGTATGCAGAGACTGCCAGGATTGCCAGCCAGATGAGGGTGCAGAGGAATTCGCAGGTCGGGCTGGTGCATTCCACTAGCCCGTAGCAGCCGGCCTTGAGCGTCAGCCATGGCTGCTCTGGCGGCGGAGCCGGAATGACGCAGGCCTTGTTGAAGCAGTAGCCCTCGCAGCAGTCCGCAGTCCTCTCGCAAGAGATCGGGCTGCATGCCGGGGTGGCATTGAAGCGGGATGGCATCCTCCAGATATAGAAGGTCTGATTCCCAATCGTGTATTGTATTGTCTCGTTGATTGACTGGTTGCCGAGGCAGACGTTGGGTGTGAAGTCCGTTTCTGCGATGCATGCTGCGCTTTGGATGCTGATGTGGTGGGAGCCCTGACTCCTTGGCACGAAGGAAAGCGAGCCGCCTTCCTGTGACGTTGACTGCGGCAGGCCGTTCGCGCTCCACGTGATGTTTATCCTGCCGTCCTGGGCTACGCCGTTGTCGTTAACGATGTAAACGGTGACAGGGTCGCCGGTAGCCGAGAGTGAGAAATCGCGCGGGTCTTCCATGAAGCTGCAGGCTGGCATGCGTATTATGGGGAATAACTCGCCCACTCTGGCGGTATCATCGACGACGTCATTGTTGCCTGCCTCTATGGCGCCGAAATAGTATTCCCCGCTCTGTGTGGGGGTGTATGTGTAAGACTCCCTGGTCGCCTCGATGCGTATGGTCTCTACGGTGCTGTCAGGGTGCCTTATGAACAGGGTGAATGCGCCTGCGCTGCTGCCACTGCGCATGAACGTCAGCTCCATTGGTGAATTGGGGCAAGGGGAGTCGGGGGCGGTTATTGTAATCAGGCCTTTTGACGGGCCGCCCTGCGTCTGAACCACCGTAGATCTGCAGGCTACGACAGGTGGGTTGATGCCATCCGATACGTCAGCGCATATCCGCACGGTTTGACCGCCGCTCAACGGAGCCGTGAATGAGATTGCTGGAACGGTCCCCCCCGGGGCGACCGCAGGGTAGAACCCGCCCGGCTGCGCCATCGTGGCGCCGACATACCATGTGAAATTCACGCTGCCGGTCTGCATCTCGATGTCATGGTAGGTGGCGTCGGAATTGAAGGTTATGGTTCCAGGCGACGGGCTGAGGGGCGAAAGGGTGAGGTCCACGGTCGGCGGCATGTTTACGAGAGCGAAGTCGATGCCGACGTCAGCGCTGAATGCTGCAGAGGCCAAAAACAGGAAAATCAATGCGGATAGTGATATCTTGTCCAATACCATGTGCACACCGATGCTATTACAATGACAAGTATTATAACTATTCCATAAATCTGGTGAGGATTTACGGCGTTATCGCCTTCTTTTGCGCCGGAAACGCCGCCTTGCAGGGACTGGTTGGCAGTGGCATTGGCCGGCGCCTCGCCTGTTCCCTGGGTTTCTTTCTCCGGCATCACAGCAGGCACCAGGTAGGTTATCTTCGCGGTGCGCACCACCCCGCCGCGCAGCATGCCACTTGCCGGAACCAGGGTGATATCCAACGAGGGCGAATCCGTGTTGCAGGCAAGCTCAAGGCCGATGCAGTCCTCTGCGCCCGGGCCGAGGACAGTCTCATTGGTGCCGCCTGCGAAGATTGCCCTGATACACCTGTCTCCTGAGTGCACAATAACCGGCACGCCCTCTTCGCCTGCATTGACAGCGCACGCAGGCATCACGGCCGAGAAGCGCGAGCCGTCGAATTTGTATTCTATGCCGCTGCCTGAGATGCCGATGGCTGCAAATGCGCAGGGCACGAGAAGGAGCGCAAGCAGCAGGCGGGAGATGGGTAGGTGCATCATTGGTAATTGGCGTGAAGGATATAAAATCAGGATGCCGGAGCCATTACCTGGCATGCAGCGCTTTCAGGGGCTGCCTGGTGCCGTCAATGGTGATGAGGTAGAGCCCGCCCCCATCCACCGCGAACGTACCTGAGCCGCGCACCTCGCCTGCATGGAGCTGCCGGCCCCTCAGGTCATAGACAGCGACCTGATGCACAGCATGGTCGCCGAACTCAATTCCGAACCTGCCATTGCCCAGGGCCTTGAGGGCTGCGTGGGCAGTACGGCCTGCAGGCATGGCAGGGGCGGCAGCAGTGGCGTAGTCCACGTAGAAGAATCCGGTGATGAGCGGGTCGAACTCGCATCGGGATCGCACGTTGTAATACTGGACAGGCGGGCGGAACTCCTTGCCGGATTCGTCGCCCAGGGTGACGAAGGTGGTGTCGCCGGCCGCCGGCAAGTACATGAGCCGTTCCATCACCAGCGAGTCGACCACGAAATTGTCATAGGGGTCCAGCAGGCCGTCCGAGGTTATGTTCCTCACGGTCCTGCCGCTCATGCGGGTGGACCACGGGCCCCATTTGGAAGTGCTGTCCAGGAAGAATACCACTTCCATGGGCGGCATGGCAAGGCCGTGGATGCAGCCGTCTATCTCCGGCGCGGTCATGTTGGCGATCTGGTACCACGGGTCTGCCAGCGTGCCTTTCCTCCCGTTGTAGCCAAGGAATGGAATCAGTCTGGCTGGTATGGGGAACTTGAGCACGTCGTAAGGCTTTCCGGTCACAGTGCCCGTCTCGCCTGCCTGCAGCGGGTAGGGAGATATGTAGAACTGCTGGCTGTCCAGTTGAGCAAACATGAAACGCACGGAGTCCACGCGGGCCATGAGATGATATGGCGCGGTGGTATCGCACGGAGGAATTCTCCAGTACACCGTATCCAATACCCAGTTGAGGAATGATTTGGGATTGCCAGGATTCGGGATGGGGAAGACCCCGCGGATGGACTGGTGCTTCATGAAAGCAGGATTGTCAAAGAACCCAACGCCTTCGGCGCCCTCTTCTACCGAGCTCACGCCGAGCCATTTCCGCTTTCCTCCCCAGTTGCCCTGGCCATAGTTCCATGCGCGGCAGAACGCGTATTGCGGGCTTGTGGCGGTGACGATGGTCGTGTCGCGTATGGTGCCGGTGTTGTAGTCAAAATATTTCATGATGTCCGAGCTCCACACGCCGTCTGAAGACATGATGCGGAACAGCGTCCTGGTGAGGGTTTTGGAAGCGTATGACGAGTGGCCGCTGGACCAGAGGACGTTTTCGTAGGGAAGGCCGCCGTATTTGGTTAGTTCCCCCAGCCACACCCTGTCCCTGATGGCTCCGATGGGCCCGGCGACGGGGTCAGCCGCGTAGACTATGCGGTATAGGAGCGAGTCCCCGCCTGCATAAAAGAAGCCGTGCGTTATCCAGATTTTGTAGGCCATGGCGGTGGCTTGGTCCGCTATGACGCAGGGGGTGGTATTGGGCCCGTTCATGGGCACCATCTGGCCGACCGGCATCTGCTGTGGCCGCGTCTTTGAAAGGTCCAGGGTGCCGGTTGGCGAAGTGAAATGGCTGCGGACCGGGGCTTTCATGAGGTCTACGCCGGAAACCCAGGTGACTGAGGACGGCTGGGCCGCGCGGGCATGCGGCGGCACCAGCAGGCAGGGCGACGCGAGGAGCAGGGCGCCGAGGGCAGCGCTGCCAACAGTGGCGGCGATGTCCTTGAACATTGAAAATGGGTTTTTTATACGGTGGTGG
>CAZYGF010000087.1:0-4439 GCA_964647575.1 Microcaldota archaeon | reverse complement strand
AGAGCACCTGTAGGCGAAAAGGTCGCCGTAGGTCCTCTTCTCGTCCTTGAATCCCCTGATTATGACCGGGTCCAGCCCGAGGATGTGCTGTTTTTTCCATAAATCCGTTTCGTCCAGGCGGATGTTGAGCGTCCCGGGGTATGGCGCAAAGCCGAGCTTGGCGCCTATCTGCTTCCTGTAGCCCTGGAGGGAGAGGTAATACTTCCCTTCGCCAAGGCCGCTCACCACAGTCCCTTCAAACTCGATTTTGCCGCCTTCGAACGCGGCTTTCATGACTGAATAGAGCTCTGCGAGCTCGCCGTAGCCCCTTTTCGTGAGCATGACGCCGCCCTCCTTCCGTTCCACCTGGCCGCTGCGCTCCAGCTCCAGCAGCCTGCGCGACGCGTTCTGCTGCGACATGCCGAGCTGCGAGCCCAGCTCGCCGCTGGTGACCCTCACCGGCCTCAGGTGGGCTCCATGCCTGAGCAGAAGAAGAAGCATCTCATCCATGAATGCGTTTCGCATCCGGTTTTTATAATACTTAAGACATAATAGCCTCATGGAGGTTTCCCACGGCGGCCTGGTTCTCCACGTCCCGGACAGCGTCTACAGGCCCTCGGACGACTCATACCTGCTGGCGGATGCGGCAGGGGGGCTGCAGGGCGACGTCCTTGAAATCGGGTGCGGCTGTGGCATAGTTTCGCTCACGGCGTCGAAAACAGCGAAAAGCGTGCTCGGCACAGATGTCAATCCTGACGCCGTCGCATGCGCGGCAGCCAATGCGGAAAAAAATAACATTGGAAACGCGTCGTTCGCTGTGGGCGACCTGTTCTCTGCCGTAGGCGGCAGAAAATTCGATGCCATACTCTTCAACCCGCCCTACCTGCCCACCGATGAAAGCGAGCACATAGGCGGACGGCTGAACCTGGCTTTTGACGGCGGGAAGGACGGCAGGGCGGTCCTTGACAGGTTCCTCGTCCGGTTCGGCTCCCACCTGAAGCCAGGTGGCTCGCTTTTCCTGGTCCAGAGCAGCCTGAACGACCTGGAGAAGACGCGCGCGATGCTCGAGGCCGCAGGCTACGCGGTCGAAACCGTGGCTGAAAAACCGTTCTTTTTCGAGAGGCTTTACGTCCTGAAGGCGCAACGGCGTGCCTGACCTCAGGTTTATATGCAGGGCTCTGCAACCATCATACGGGATGATGACATGAACAACCTCTGAGCCTTCGGGCGGTGACGAAGTCAACAGCGTCTGACCGAAAATTTCCTCCTGTTTTGCTAAGGTTAAATTTTCATCACCCTAAACACGAAGTGTTTGGGGTTTAGAGTCAGCAAACTCTAAAAACTTCATGAGGCCGAACTTACCATTTTACAAATCTTTTTATAACATTCTAAACTTATTCTATGCATGCACAAACTGCGAGGGCCACAGATATCACATATATCCAAGGCGAGAAAGGAACGCATGCACCAGCTCATCCGCCGCTGGGAGATAGTAGGAAAACCCCGGCCTGTCCTGATTGAAAGCCTGCGGGTCCTGAGCAAGGGGCCGGAGTCGTGCACGCTCCTGGGCACCAGGAAGCAGATCAGGGAGCGGGTGCGCTACGTGGCATTCGTAAGCGACAATGGGCATGTATACCCGCAGAAGCCGGCATTGCCGCAGAAGGACGCGCAACTGCTGCTGGGCAGCGTGAAAGAGTCAGGCATCCGCAGAATCAGGGCAATCCTGGACGCTGCGCACGTCACACTCCATCCCAGCCACTTCAAGACCGCAAAGGAGCCAACTCCGTAAGCGCCTGCCGTGCGAACAGCATTTAAATCTTCTTCACGAATAGGAATCATGGCCAGCGAAGAAGAGATGATGTCCCAGTTCACAGACATCGGCATCACTGAGCATGATGCCCTTATCATAGTTGACTGCATAGTGACGCGTAAATCCTGCTCCTGGGTGAACAACGACCCGGTGGATGACAAGCTCATCCACGACCTGCGCGACCTCATCGCCAGGCACGGCTACAGGATAAAGGTGGACATCCAGGCCGTTCCAACCAGGAGCAAATTCATCTGGGAAGTCAAGGTTCTGGCCTAGTTGAGTTTTGCCGTGACTAATCCTCCTGCTAGAGCTATCACCAGCCCTTCCAGCGCCCAGTCCATGACAAGGGGCGTGGGCAGGTTGATGAGCAGCAGCAGGGAGAACGTTGACGGCACCGTGCTGAGCAGGAATAGCATTATGCCGTAGTTGATGCCCTTGCTCGTCCAGTCCTTTCCCGGCACGGCCTTCTTCAGCAGGACGTACACGTATACGAAAATGAACGACATCACGAAGCCCAGCGCAAGCGAGAGGTATGTGAATTCAGGCGGCGGCGGGCCTGCGACCGGCATCATCAGCTTGCTCCAGACCGCGAAATACGCTGCGTCGTAGTAGTATCCCATGGTCGCCATGGCGCCGACGGTGTGCACTACCTGCGCCACAACCGCGAAAATGACCGCTGCCAGGATTACGGGTTTCAGTTCCATGCTATCCCCGAACCGGTTTTTCCTGCAAGCTATTTAACTTTTCCGCTGCCAAGCCGCTACATGAGACCTTTCGCATGCGACATGATACTTGTTGAGGGCGGCAAAGTGCTTCTCGTGAAGCGCGGCCGCGAGCCGTTCAAAGGCGAATGGGCCATACCTGGCGGCCGTATAGAGGATGGAGAGACCGCGGAACAATGCGCAAAACGCGAGATGAAGGAGGAGACGGGGCTGGATGTGGAACTGATAGGGCTGACCGGCATCTACTCGGACCCGAGCCGCGACCCCAGGGGCATAATAGCCGCGGCATGGCTCGTGAAGCGCACCGGCGGGACCTTAAGGGGCGGGGACGATGCGGACGAGGCCAGATGGTTCCCGCTGGACAGGCTGCCGAAGCTCTGCACCGACCATCCGAAAATCCTGGCCGACGCTCTGGCAGCGATGAAAAGGTAGAAAATAAGGGGCTATTCTTTCTCTATCAGGGCCAGGTCGCCCAGGGCAACCAGGTCCTCATCAGCCCGCGCTTCTGCGGCAGCCTGCTTCCTAGCCGCGATGCGCACGCCTTTCAGTTCGTCGTAGAGCTTCTTCAGCTCCTCCCTTATGGACCTGAGCTGCACCTCGATTGTCCCTATCTCGGTCTCCCCTTCCAGTATGTCCTTCTCGACGTAGACCTGCTTGCGGCGGGCGCGCTCGACCTCCTTGACCTTGTCGAGCTGCTCGTCCACCTTCTTCAGCTCCTTGAGGAGCTCCTTCTCCATGCGGGGCGTGTAGGCGGCAGTGGATATCCTGAACTCGAGCGCCCGCTTCTGTTTCCTGAACGGAATCACCTGGACGTCCCTGGTCTGCTCAAGGAACGGCAGGAGCGCTTTCTGCTCGTATTTCTTGTACCTGATGCGGCGGTTGAGCTGCTTGATGCGTTCGATGAGCTCGGATTTGTTTTTCTCGAGATCCTCGATTTTTATGCGTAATTCATCCTCAGTCGCCATCGTTATCACAGAAAATGAGCGCTTTTCCTTTTATTGAGAGAATGGATTTAAAAATATTGACAGCCAGCGTTAACGGGGTCGCTATGGCAGGAAAAACCTACTCAGACATACTGCTATGGCTGGTCGCCGGCCTGGCCCTTGGGGCGGCAGCCTACCTGCTGTTCCTGCAGCCGGCCAGCCCGGCTCCTCCGGCAGGCACTCCGCTGCAGCCGACCGTGAATAAAACGAACGGGACTGCGGCGGCAATGGAGATCACAATCATCAACCCGGCTGGGTGCGCTCCATGCAGGCCTCTCGGGCAGGTGCTGCCGCAACTCGAGGAGGTCGTAGCTGGCATGAACCTCACCATCGGTTCTGTCCGCAACCTGTCCGAGACAGAAGGCGCCGCACTGATAGCGAAATACAGGATAACGAAGCTGCCGGCGATGGTGGTGACAGGGAATTACAGCCAGGCGTTCGCTTCAGACTGGATGGGCGGCGCAGGCACGCAGGAGAGCGATGGGGCCCTTGTACTGAGGAACATCTATCCGCCATACTACGAGAACGGCAGGACCGTGGGCGTGGTCGAAGGGATAACCATCGTCGCATCGGATTGCCCGGAATGCCTTGACCCGGCACAGTATTTCAGCGCCCTTGAAGACCCGCAGGTGGACATGATATTCTCCAAAAAGACCAGACTGCAGGAGAACGACACCGCTGCCCAGGCGCTCATTGCGGGATACAACATCACGAAGCTGCCGGCACTCCTGCTCAGCGAAGACGCCAGCGCATACCCGCTTTTCGACCAGTACCTCCTGCAGCTGGGTGAAACCAAGGGCGGCTGGTTCATACTCCGCAACGCCACAGCGCCGTATATCGACCTGCAAACCCGCACGGTGCACGGCCTGGTGGAGGCGGTATTCATAGTGAACAGCAGCTGCAGCGACTGCTTCAATGCGTCAGACCTGTCATCTTACATGGTCC
>CAZYGF010000086.1:0-4494 GCA_964647575.1 Microcaldota archaeon | reverse complement strand
GCTCCTACGTGATGTTCATATCGGACAACCAGTCACGCGTCTACTGCGGCAACTCCACTGCCTGGGTCAGGACAAGGGAGATGCCGATAATACCCAACCGGCACCAGACGGTCGCCTGCGTGATCAACGGCTCCAACATAAGCATCTACGTCAATTCAGGCGGCACGCCATCCCTGCCGAGCACGCCCATCTATACAATCGGCGACTCCATCACGGCGCAGCACGTGATGGGCTGGCACGGGGGCGACGGCACCGCCGACTGGGGCTTCGACGGCGGCAACCCGCAGGTGCTGATAAGCACATACCAGTACTGGCTGGACTACTATGCCGGCACGTATGTGGCTTCGGAGAGCATCAACAAGACACCGCTCGTCATGGGCGAATACGAGCCGTTCCACTACAACAAGGGGTGGCCAGGGCTCATCTGCGACGACCTGGTCGGGCCGTCAGCGCGCTTCCCGGGCTCCTACGACGTCTACGGGAGCGAGGTCCCCAACGGCTCCACCGTCATCCTGATGTGCGGCGTGAACGACATCGGCGCCTACGGAGATAGCGCATCAGCGGTGGAATCCAGCATCCAACAGATCCACGACCGCGCGGTCAGCAAGGGCGACCATCTCATAATGATGACCATAACCCCGTACAACCCCCACCCGACCGGCTGCCAGACGGTAAAGGACGTGAACGCATGGCTGAAGGACTACACTGCGGACAACAACATCCCGCTCATCGACACGTGGACGCCGCTCGTCGCTGCGGACAACTGCACCTTCAACCCGCTTTATTCCGACGATACCGTTCATCTGAACGCAGCCGGCGCAGAGATAGTAGGCAAGGCCATCTGGAGCACGATCTTCAGCGGCCAGTCCTGGAACCAGACCGCTGTCCAGCAGGCAACCGAGGATGTGGGCTGGACCGGCCTCGGCACAACCGGCGCAGGCCCGCTTTACATCGGCGCGCTGGCCGACGGCTCGTACGCGCCCAGCGCGGACGTCGCCGAGATACAGGTATACCCGCGGGCACTCTCAGCGGCCCAGATAAGCAGGATATTCTCCGGCAGCCCGGTCATGGTATCAGATGAACTGGCCGCGGGCGATGTCTGGCAGTGCACTGTGACGCCGCTGTCAGCAACGTTCATAGCCCCTGCCAACTCGTCAGCCGGCCTCACAATACTACCAGGATAAGCCGCCAAAAGCCCCCGGAGGGATTTGAACCCCCGACCTGCTCCTCACCGACGAAACGGACGTTACACCAGCCAGCTTCGTTACAAGAGAGCCGCTCTGCCACTGAGCTACGGAGGCGCGGCGTTTTCTACTCTGTGGCTAATAACTTTTAAATTATCCCTCCCTAACCCATCTTTATGGATATCGAAACGAAGATAGACCTCGTCAGGCGGAAGCCGACCGAGGAGATCGTCACCGAAGGGGATCTGCGCGGCATATTCCAGAACTACTCCTCGCCGAAGCATTATATCGGCTTCGAGATATCCGGCAAGGTCCACCTTGGCACCGGCCTGTGCACCGCGCTCAAGCTCCGCGATTTCCTCCAGGCAGGCATGAAGCCGACAATCTGGCTCGCTGACTACCATTCATACATAAACGGGAAGCTCGGGGGCGACATCGGGAAGATACGCGCGGTCGCGAAGGGTTACTTCAAGCACGCCTTCGTCTCGCTGGGCCTCGGCGAGGACAAGGTGCAGTACCTCCTGGCAAGCGAAACATATGACAATGACTACTGGAAGGATGTGCTGCGGATAGCCAGGGACACTACCATCAATCGCATGCTCAGGTGCATCACCATCATGGGAAGGAAGGAGACCGAGGCGACCTCATCCGCCGTCGTCTTCTACCCGGCCATGCAGGCCGCTGACATCTTCCTGCTTGACGTGCAGATCGCCCACGCGGGCATGGACCAGCGCAAGGTGCACATGCTGGCAAGGGAATTATCACACGCTTACAAAAAACAGTTCGCCGCCGTCCACGGCCACCTGCTCCCTGGCCTGCAGGGCGTGCAGCGCATGGACCCCAATGCCGCAGCAGAGCAGAAAGAAACGGCGGTCATAGACGCGAAGATGAGCAAGAGCGTCCCGTCAAGCGCTATTTTCATACATGATTCCGAAGATGAGATAAAGGACAAGATAAAGAAGGCATACTGCCCGGAGAAGGCAGTGGACGGCAATCCCATCGTGGAATACGCCGAATACCTTATCCTGCGCGACAATAAGATGAAAATCGAGCGGCCTGCGAAGTTCGGCGGCGACATCGAGATTGCGGACGGGGATGAGCTGAAGCGGATTTATTCCGAGGGCAAGCTCCATCCGGTCGACCTCAAGAACGCGGTGGCGCGCGAGCTGTGCCAAATCCTCAGGCCCAGCCGCGAATACTTCGCGAAAAACAGGGAATACCTGGAGCAGATAAGCGCCAAGGACGTGACTAGGTAAACCCTGGCCGTCATGTGCGCTGCAGCTATACTATCTCCTGCGCGAAGTTACCTATGAGCGCCATCAGTTTCCCATGGGCGCCGTGCATGGCCTTCAGCGTCTCCTCCGCGCTCAGCGGCTTTTTGGATATCCCTGCAGCGTAGTTCGTCCCCACGGCCACCGCAGCGTAATCTATCTCTGCCTCGCCCAGAAGCGCCATCTCGTAGCCTGCTGTCATGTTGACCAGGTTGGCGCCGGCTTTCCTCAGCAGCCTGATTTCCGCCTTCGTCTCGAACCGCGGGCCGCGGGTGCATGCCATTATGCCGCCGGTCTTGACCTTCACCCTGCCGGCAGCGGCGACTTCCATGAGCCGCTTCCTCATCTCCCGGTCGCACGGCTCGCTGAAGTCCTTGTGCTTTATGCCGGCACCAAAGTCGTCGTAGAATGTCGCAGGGCTCCAGAGCCCGATGAAGTCATCCACAAGGACCAGGTCGCCCGGCTTGTATTTCGATATCACGCCCGACGCGTAGACCGCTATCACGCCGGTGACGCCTGCCTTCTTCATGGCCGCTATGTTCGCGCGGTAGTTTATCTTGTGCGGCGGGAGCGTGTGCCTCGCGCCGTGCCTGGGTATGAATATCATCTTCTCGCCGCCCAGCGATACCATCTGCAGTTTCGCGGTGCCGTAGGGCGTAAGCACGTCATTCTCGCCCAGCCTCTTTCCAAGGGAATAGAACCCTGTCCCTCCAATCACGCCTAGCATGATTGCACTACCTCGCGAAGAATTATAAATCTCAATTCCCCGAACGGTTCTGATGGAAGAAGCGAAGAAAATCGAGGCGAAAGCTGCCGAACCCAGGAGCGTCACTGACGTGCTCCAGACCGCGCAGATAGCGCTGGACACCTACGACGACGTATTTTCCGATTTCGACCCGTCGCCCTATCAGACGCGCATCCTTTCCGACGACTTCCTGCGGGAGCTGCACAGGCGCTATGCGGAGACGCCCAAGGGCGATTTCGTCATAAATTTCACGATGCCGCACCCGCTCCGCTCGGAAAAGACAGAACTGCTCGTGAAAAAGAGGATAAAGGACTACTTCAAATCCCGCCTGAAGGACGTGGAGAAGCTCCGCAGGGAAAAGATGCAGAAGGGCGCGGTCCGGCTTGCCATCGGCATCAGCCTGTCGCTGCTGCTCCTGGTCTTCCCGCAGCTCGACGTCATCCCTGTGCTCACCCTCATCTCAGTGCTCATATGGTACGTCCTATGGACCGGGTTCGAATACATATTCGAGGCCGCAAGGCGGCTGAAAAGGAAGCAGGCGTTCTATGACAGGTTCCTGCGGGCAGAGTTCAACTTCATGGACCAGGAAGAGGTCGTGCGTTCGATAACCACCAGTTCGAGCTATAGGTGATGCGCCGGAAAGCCGTTACCTGTGGGCTTCCAGGAAATTCTTCAGTATGGCCTCGCCGTGCTCCGTGTGCCACACTTCCGGGTGGAACTGCACGCCGTATATGGGCAGCTTCTCGTGTTTCATTGCCTCGACAGGGCACACGGCCGAGCTGGCAAGACGCCTGAAGCCAGCAGGCACCCCCTTCGCCTGGTCGAAATGCGACACCCATGCGCGGAATTTTTTCGGCACGCCCCTGAACAAAACGTCCGCGTCTTCGACCTCTATGTCGCACATGCCGTATTCTGCGCTGGCTCCCTTCCCGACCTTCGCGCCCCACGTGTGGGCTATCATCTGGTGGCCGTAGCAGATGCCCAGCAGGGGCAGGCGGAGCGCGCCGCCGCGTATCTTTTCGCATATCATGGAGCTGAGGTTGGGCGGGTCGGTGTAGACCGAGCTCGGCCCGCCGGAGAGGATGATGCGAGAGACGCCTTCCTGTAGCATTTCCTCCATCTTGCCGTAGTCCGCCCTGCTGTAGAGCGTCTCTGCTTCGTAGCCCAGCTCCCTGCAGCCCCTTTTTATCAGGTGGGTGTACTGGGAGCCGTTGTCTATTATGAGGAACATACGTTTTCCTTTCCGGCGAGGGAGTTATAAAACCCGCGCCGGCAGCGAAAGCCCATGTTTTTA
>CAZYGF010000085.1:0-4626 GCA_964647575.1 Microcaldota archaeon | reverse complement strand
CCGCCGGTTGCAGGATCGTAGACGTCTTCCACCCCGAGTATGTAGTTGTCCCATTTCTGGTTCAGGTTATCCATGGTCCTGCTTCTCATCTCGAAGGTGGATGAGATTATCTCGCTGATGCCCTGCTGGCTCTGCGAAAGTATGCCCAGCCGCTTGCGCACCTCTGCCTGCTCGCGGGCGGCCCAGTCCGGGTCCACCTTGAAGGATTTCTGCATGTGGAGGGCAAGAAGCTCGGTCTCGTTCAGCACCTCCTTGGGCGAGTAGTACTCCATGACTGATGCGTACCAGGTCCCCGTGCCGGAAAATTCAATCAGCACGGTCCTGACGAGAAGCACGGCCCGCATCTTCTGCCCGCCTGCAGTGTAGTCGAATGACAGCTCGGCAGCAGACTGTTGGGAAACCAGCGGGTTTCCGTCTTGGAGGAGATCCGGGCGCTCCGCCATCACCACGTTGGAGGCGACGATGCCGCTTGTGTTGAGCAGGCTGGAGGCGAACGCTGATGCGCCGGCATAGTGCCGCACCACCATCGGCTGGGCAATTCCGCCTGAGGGGTCGTATTGGGAGCCTTCGGTGAAGCCGGCGAAATCCAGCAAGGCGTTCGGCGTGGCGTATATGGGCACGTACGGGTCCTGGATGAGGATGCCCTGCCCTGAAGGCGATTTCGCCTCGAACGCCACGCCCGCGTCTATGTAAGGCCGCACCAGGCCTGAGCCAGGGGTCACAACCCAGCCCGTGGGCGCCTCAAGACTGAATGCGCCTTCTCTGGGGTCTGTGAATGTGTAAAATGACAGTGCGCTCGCTGTATAATCCACATATTGGATAGAGGGGGTGGTGTTGCCAACTAACACACTTGTGCCGTTCGGCACGGCAATGCGGGCATCATCCGCTGGCGGGCCTGGCGGTGTGTATGGGGAGATGCATCCTGCGGTGAGAAGAAGCGCGAGGCACAGAACGCCTAAAAGCTGCGGGTTCATGCTGTAACCTGCAGAGTAATGAATAAAACACTTAGGATGGCGCGGGGTCAGTTTATCAGGACGATTTCCGGCGCGCAGTTGAAGCGCATCTCTGCGATTCCGAGAAGCATCGGGTAGGAGCCGACGCCCCGCGTCACATATGCCTTTTTACCTGGCTCGTCCACCAGCATGCCGCTGAACGCGTACATGCCTGTCCAGCTCTGCGGCGCGCCGATGATGGGGAACACCACCTGCCCGCCGTGGGTGTGCCCGGCCAGCAGAAGGTCGTAGTCCCAGCCCGAGATGCATTCCGGCTCATGCAGCAGGTAAATCATATAATCCGCAGCTGGAAGCGTGCCGGGAGGCTTCGTCTTCCCCGCCCAGCAGTCGTCCAAGCCCACGATAAGGATGTGCTTTCCAGCCGCATCAACCTCTTCGTACCCGTTCCTGAGGACGTGGAAGCCTGCGGCCTGGAGATTCCGGGTTACCGTGTCGGCCGCAGCCTGGCTGTAGAGGCCGTCGTCGAGGCTTGAGACGTTGTAGCTGCCCACGCTGAAGTTGGCCTGTGCTTTTTCCTTCACTTTCATCTGCGAGCCAGCGAAATCTATGGATGCCAGGTAGTCGTGGTTGCCGAGGACGGCGTATTTCCTTCCCTTGAGGCCGGAGAGGATGTCCAGGTACTTGGCGTCGCTTTCATTCTCAAGTATGAAATCCCCGCTCATCAGGACGAGGTCTGGGTTGAGCTTGTTGACTTCGCCGACTATGTGCTTTATGTAATCGTAGTTGGCTCCACGGACATGGAGGTCAGCGAGAAAAACCGCCCGGGCCGGCGCGCCATCGATGCTGAGGCGGGTGATGGAGTAGGAGCGAGGCTCTATGAAAACCGAGTAGGCGAGCAAAGCCCCTAAAAGCAAAAGCGCAGCAACGGCGATAACCGATATTCTTTCCCTGCTTTTCATCCGCATCCATCTACCCACCATAAAAATATAAACCGCGGCGCAGATGGCAGGGCATGGACGTCGTAATATTCGCACATCCGGACCGGAGGGGAAGCCACAATTCCGCAATTTTGAAATACGTACAGGGCAAGCTCGCGGTAGGCGGCAACGAAGTTCAAGTCCTGGACCTTTACGCGGAGAAATTCGACCCGATTCTCAGAGTTGTGGAAGAGGCGCGCGGGGACGGAACGAAATACTCGCAAGAGATGAGGAGATATCAGGGCCTGATAGCCCGGGCGGAACGGCTGGTTTTCATATACCCGGTGTGGTGGTACAACATGCCGGCCGTACTCAAAGGATTTGTGGACCGCGCCTTCACGGCCGGCTTCGCCTATGAGCTCGTGGCATCAGGCAAGGGAGGTGCAATGATAGCCCCGCTCCTCAAAGGCAAGAAAGCGGTTGTGATAAGCACTTTCGGTTTTGGCAATGAGAGGTATGAGTGGTGTGGCAGGGCGCCTGAGCTTGTTCTTGACAGGGCGGTGTTGGAGGCCTGTGGGATGGAAGTCACGAGGGTAAACTGGTTCAACGTCCGGCCTGGGATTGGCATGCCTGATGATGTCAGAAAAAGGATAGACGATGCGTTGAGGTGAATACATGAGATTATTGATTATTGCTTTGGCTGCCCTGCTGGCCTTGCCGCTGGCCTATGCGTCGTGCAACAGCGACTATGACCAGTGCATAACGAATTGCTGCTACTCGTGCGGCTCGACGCTGGCCACCAATGCCAACGGCGACATGGTGTGCAACGTGGGAACTGAGAGCAACCCGGACCAGGAATGCATAAGCGCCTGCATGCCCTGCTCCACTGCGTACCAGCAGTGCATCGCTAACGAGGGTGGTGCCAGCTTCGGCACAGGCGCGTCATGCTGCGGCCCGAGCGCATTGCTGCTGGCTGTGCTTGGCGGCGCTGCATTCGTGAGAAGCAGAAGGTAGAGGGCTTATGGAGAACCCCTTCCTACGGGCGGCCAAAGGCATTTCTGAAGGCAGGGTATTGTGGAACCCTGCCAGCCATGCGCTCAGGGAGATGGCAAAACCGGACGAACAGACCACTGAGTTCGGCAGTCCGAATTATATAACGCAGGTGCGCTCGCGGAGCGCCAAATTCACCGAAATCGTCTTCGAGCCGTCCGTACAGCACCGCGAGACGCTGGCAAAGGTTTCCGAATATCTCAAAGATAAGGGGCTGATCGCGATTGACAGGGCGATGTGCCAGCGGGAGGGGTACGAAACCAACATCAGGCTGCTCGTGACTGAAAGATACGCACGCCTGGCATACATGTGGGGCAAAATGCTTTTCCTGCCGGAGAAGGAGGTCAAACGGCCTGATTTCCACATAGTGGACGTCCCTGAATGGCCGGAACGGAAGATACTGGTCGACCCGAACTCCTTCACCACGTTCATACTGGGCTCTGACTACTGCGGCGAGATAAAGAAGGCCGGGCTGCGCATGATGATGTACGCCCACAAGAAAAAGCGCGGCGGGCTTGGCCTGCATGCCGGCTCAAAAATCCTCAGGGTGCGCGACGTGGCGAGCGGGAAGCTGGTGGACAGGGGCATGCTGCTTTTCGGGCTGAGCGCGACCGGCAAGACGACGCTGACATGCCACCACCATTGGGTGGACGGGAAGGCAGGCGAACTGGTGCGCATACGTCAGGACGACGTCGTCCTGCTGAACAAGGACAGCTCGACCATCGGCACCGAGGACAACTTCTACATAAAGACAGACGCGCTGGAGCCGGACTCCCAGCCGCTCCTCTATAAGGGCGCGACGTCCCCGAATGCCATCCTTGAAAACGTAAAAGTGGATGCCGAACGGGGCGGGAAGGTGGATTTCTTCGACTCGTCAATCACGTCGAACGGCCGTGGCGTGGTGATAAGGAGGGAACTGGACTTCACCGACAACGAAATCGACCTCGCGAAGGTCGATATGATGGTATTCATAACAAGGCGCAAGACAGTGGTGCCGCCCATCGCCAGGCTGACAAGGGCGCAGGCTGCCGCGTTCTTCATGCTCGGGGAATCCGTGGAATCAACCGCTGGAGATCCGGCACAGGCCGGCAGGCCGCTGCGTGTGGTGGGGACGAACCCGTTCATAATAGGGCCCTACGAGGAGGAGGGCAACAGGTTCCTGGAAATCCTCGAGGCCAACCCGCATATCGAATGCTACCTCATGGACACCGACCATTTCGGCGCGCACCCCGGGAAGGACGAGGGCAGGAAGATAACTGTGTACGATTCGGCCAGGCTGCTGGCGGATGCTGCGCGCGGGGCCATAGAATGGGAGGGCGACCCTGACTGGGGCTACGAAGTGGCAGCGTGGGCAGGCGATGTGGACATGCGGCCTTACAGGGGCTCTAAATACTACGACGCAGAGGAGTACGAACGACTCACAGAGGAGCTCATGCGGGAGCGGCGCGCGTGGCTGGGGCAGTTCAAGGGCCTGAACAAGGAGATAGTTGATGCCATTTAGCGCTATCCTGGCGGCTGGACGACCGTGACGAGCGCCGTGGTCTGGCCAGCGGTGGCATCTGGCGGTTTCTGCTCTTTAGGCGCAGCCTTGATGCCTTTGGCTGACATCATCCTTTCAAGGACGTCCTCTGTGGACACGAAAACATATGTAGCATCACGCAAATTCTGGAAGAATTCGAGGTCCTTCTTCCTTTTGTCCCTGCTTT
>CAZYGF010000084.1:0-4653 GCA_964647575.1 Microcaldota archaeon | reverse complement strand
TGATAAGGGGCGGTGAGAAACGGCAGCTCCTGCGGGACACCGCGATAAGCGGCAACATACTGAAGACGCTCCATGACGTCGAATGCGTGGGCAGGGATTTCGGCGGGAGCCCTGGCATGTGCGGCAAGAACGGCCAGAGCGTGCCCGTGAGCGACGGAGGCCCGCACATACGCGTGAGGAACGTCGCCATCGGATGAGCTTCAATAGGCATCGTCGTGGTGCGAGAATTTCAACAGCCGCACGGACTTCGTCTCTTCGATGATTTCGTAAATCAGCACGAAGCAGTTCAGGACGTGAACCCGGCGCTTGTTCTGCAACGGCTTCCTCAGCGGCTTGAAGTGGTACGGCATCTCAAGAATCTGGCGTATTTTCTTCTTCAGGGCGCCTTCCAGCACGGTGTTCCTGCGGCAGAGCTTCCGCATCTCGTTCCTGCATGCTTCGTCCAGTTCGAGATTGTAGTCCATGGGCTCACTTGAAAATCTCGTCCACGGACTTTGCTTTGACAGCTCTCCTTTTGGCTCTTTTCTGGACTTCCCTGACGAAGCCAAGCTTCATCTGCCGCTCGTCAACCGGATGCCAGTCGTTTCCGTCCATCCACTCCAGGTCTTCGGCAGTGAAAGGCTCCCGCTCCACGTATTTGCGGAGCAGTTCCAGCTTTTTCAGTTCCGCCAGCTTGCTTATTATGGCCTGGCGGACGATTTCGCTCCATCTGACCTCGGCATAGGCGTCTACGGCTTTTTTCACGTTATCCGGCAGGTAAAGGGTGATGTTGCTCATGCACACATATATGTGGAAACACATTTATAATACTATTTGCCATGGCCGCGCAGTGCCGCTAGAAGGGAGGGCAATGCCAGGAACGCGGCTATCGGCTGATTATTCTTCGGCCGGGTGGTCCTCTTTGGCCGCGGCCTGGATTTCGACGTTGTGCAGCTCCGCGTTCACATCTGCCAGGGCCTTGTCTATGCGCGAGCTGACGCGCTTGCACGCAACGGCCAGCGCCTTGCCGCCGAACATAGTGAGGAAGTTCGTCTTCAGGAACACCCAGGTGTTCGGGATTGTGAAGTCCATGGCCGAGGGTTCCTTGCCCGGATGCGCCAGGACGAAGCCGTGCAATTCTGAATTTCTTGACTTGGACATGGCGGCACCAAGGACTGCACCATGCTCTGAACTGGCCGTTTTGCTTACATACGATGCTGCTGAGAGCAGCTTTGGGATTGGATCGCAATCGGAGTCGGTGCAGGCGACGCAGGGCGCTTTTTTGTAGTAGGTGAGAGAGTGCCGCAGCTTCTTCAGTTCCTGCGCGGTCTTCGCCATCCCGGTCCTGCGGGCATCTGCCATGACGCCCTTTGGGATAAGGGGGATCTGCTTGTACACGAGGCATTTTCCCTGCAGGATACGGGTCTTGCAGGCGCCTTCATCAGAAGCCATATTGGGGATGATGTGGGCAACTGTTTAAAATTGGGTATGGATGCGGAACATTGACCGGCCGCCCGTTTTATTCCGGTTTTTCGGCGATAACCGACCAGATGGTGGATTCCTGGAGAAGGCGGTTGGGCCCGATGGCCTGGCGGATGCAGGCGTCTGTTATGCCTGGCAGCGTCAAGCCGCCCGTGATCGGCCCCCTGCCATCGCCAAGTTTCCTGAAGACGATGTCAGGATCCGGTATCCGGCCAGTTGCATCCGTATCCACGTGGTGCAATTGCCGCCTTTCCACGTGGAATACCGTCTCCGGCCCGGCATAGAGGACGTTGAAGCCGGCGTATTTCAGCTCGTTTACCAGCCAGGCCTCCAGATATTCGTGGGGGTTCTGCATCACCATGAGCCGGTTGAATTCTTTCCTGTAGCCGCACGACCCATCTGGGTCGGGTTCCCCCTCGCCGGAGAACTCCATCGCCATATTCCCCAGGAACGAATGGTCGCGTATCTCTTCGAGACTGTAGGCCCTGCCTGCGTAGGCGTGCAGGCCCCTCTTGACGAGCTGCTCGCCCATCTGCGGGTCATTTGGAAGGATATCCTGGAAGGCGAAGAACCGCCCCCCGGGCCTGAGCACCCGGTAGACCTCTGCAAGCGCATGGTCCAGGAACCAGAGTGAAACGAAGGGCGTGAGCCCGACTACGTTCCAAAACCGTTCCGCCTCGTACGGGATTTCGTAGATGTTGCCCACCCGGACATTCGCGCCTTTGGAAATCTCCAGGATGTGCTGTATGAATGTTGGGTTCCAGTCCATGTGGATGAATGTGGGCCACAGCGCCTTGGGCATCATTGCACGGAAGTTGCCCCAGCCCGCGCAGACTTCGAGGTTTTGCGGGTTGCCTGGCTCTTCCTGATTGCCCCGGGCCGCATAGGACTTCAGCGCCTCAGCGAAATATTCCTGGTTCGCCTCGAGAACGTATCCCCTTTGCGGTGCCATAGAGGGGATGTAGTCCAGCGTCGGCCTCCAGCCGTTTCCCGGCCGGTCGCCGGGTTCGCATCCGGGATTCCGCTCCAACGGCGTCAGCAGGTTTGGGGGGTCGTAGGGCGCATCATCTGCAAACAGATGGGGCTGGTTAAGTGTGGCGGCCACGCTCTGGAAATCCATGCCCCGCAGGATTCTGGATTCGCCGATTAACGCCTTTATGAGCGACTCCATGAGATAGCGCTTCTGCTCCACCTTCACGCTGTACCAGCGGCTGGCAGGGCTGGACCTATCGGGCAAAAAGCTGACGTAGTACTCTCTCGTTTTTCCTTCCCCCGAGCCGTTGAAAACGAAGGCCGCGTTACGCACCGTAACGTTCGGGTTGAGAAGCACGGTCCGGTAAAGGGCGCCAGCCACATTGCCGCACGGGATGGAAACTCCGGCTGAAGCGAGGGCTTGTTCCAGCTTCGCCACCATGGAAGAAATCTCTCCGGCTGAACCAGCCCGGTCAAGCGGCTCGACATAGCCCAGCCCGGCCTTCTGGCTGAGCATGCCTTCTGCCTTGAGGAATTTCTCCACCAGGGGCCTGAGATTGCCGTATCTCTTGATGGGGAACAGCTGCTTTTGTGGGGCGACAAGCATGGAATCAGTAGGGTAGATTGATGGCCAAGTAATATAACCCCATCTTTAGCCACTTTTCATGCAGCCATTACATGGGATGCACACAGCGCCCTGAAGATGCTGCCGGACACCATCCGATGCCGTCTGCATCACGACAAGCGGCGCTCATTTCGCGTACTCGTCCACGCGCCGGATGTCCAGCTCCTTCCTGCGCAGCTCGCCCATCGCCTTGAGCAGCTCATGCGCGGTGCTGATGTTCGTGATGCACGGTATGCCCATCTCTACGGAAGCGCGGCGCATGCGGAAGCCGTCCGTGTTCGCCGCCCCGCCCTTTGTCGGCGTGTTGACCACGAGCGTTATGGTGCCGGATTCTATGAGCTCGACCGGGTCAGGGTGGCCCTTGCCTATCTTCGGTATCGCTATCGCGCCCTGTATGGAACCGACAGTGCCGAGCGTGCCGTATATGGAGAAGCCGAGCTTCTTCAGCAGCGCGGCGAGCTTCGGCACGTCCTTCTTGTCCTCGTCGCGCACGCTCAGGAACGCGCTGTGCGCCTTGCCCTCCTCCAGCCTGATGCCCGCTGCCAGGAGCGCCTTGTAGTAGGCCATCTCGAACGTCTTGCCTATGCCCATGGTCTCCCCGGTGCTGCGCATCTCCGGCCCGAGCTTTATGTCAGTGCCCATGAGCTTGAGGAACGGGAATACGACGCTCTTCACGGCGAAATGGTTGAGCGTGGGCTTCAGCTTCGGCAATTTGCCGCCGAGCATGGTGCCCATGGCGATTTTCGTCAGCGGGATGCCCATGGCCTTGCTGACGAACGGGACAGTGCGGCTGGCGCGCGGGTTCGCCTCAAGTATGTAGATGACGCCTTCCTTGGCGACGAACTGGATGTTCACCAGCCCGACCACGCCGAGCGCGTGGGATATGCGGTTGGTGTAGTCCACGATTGTCTTCTTCTCCGCGTCGGTCAGCCTGATGGATGGGAGCACGATGTTCGCGTCGCCGGAATGCACGCCCGCGGGTTCGATATGCTCCATCAGCCCGCCGATAAAAACGTCACGCCCGTCGCTGACCGCGTCCACTTCGCATTCTATCGCGTTGTCCACGTACCTGTCTATGAGGACCGGCCGTTTCTGGCTCACTTCCACTGCCTCGTGTATGTACCTGCGCAGGTCGTCGTCGCTGCGGACGATTTCCATCGCCCTGCCTGCGATGACCCAGCTCGGCCGCACAACCACCGGGTAGCCGATGCGCGATGCGACCTCGAGCGCCTGCGCCTCGCTGGACGCAGTGCCGTTCTGCGGCTGGGGGATTTTCAGCCTGTTCGCCAGCTCCCTGAAGCGTTCCCTGTCCTCGGCTATGTCTATGCCGTCTATGGACGTGCCAAGCACTTTTGCGCCAGCAGCGGCGAGCTTGTCAGCCAGGCTTATGCTGGTCTGGCCGCCAAGCTGGACGACGACGCCGTCAGGCGATTCGTTGTCCAGGACGTTCATCACGTCCTCGAACGTCAATGGTTCGAAGTACAGCCTGTCGCTGGAATCGAAGTCTGTGCTGACGGTCTCAGGATTGTTGTTTATCATGATGCTCTTGTAGCCCAGTTCGCGGAGCGCGAACGCTGCCTGCGAGCAGCAATAAT
>CAZYGF010000083.1:0-4743 GCA_964647575.1 Microcaldota archaeon | reverse complement strand
AGAACCACTGGCCGAGCTTGCTCTGCGCGCCCTTTTCCTTGAGCGCCTTCTGCAGCTGCGCCAGCACGTTGCCCACGCGGTCCTCTGAGAAGTCGTGCTCCTGCACGAGGATGCGGTTGACGGCGTCTGCGTCCGGCCCGCTCCATGCCAGCTTGCCTGGGTCCGCGTATGGCGGGCTGAGGAACAGGTGGAGCACCTCTTCGGCGTCCACCTCGAACTCGTAGCCGTATTTCTGCTTCACGTAGGCGACCACGTCGTCGAGCGTCTTCGTCTCCTTCACGATCTTCAGCGCCGTCTTCGGCCCGACGCCCTTCACGCCCTCGTTGAAGTCGGTGCCGAGCAGCATGCCCATGAATATCAGCCTGTCGCGGGTTATGCCCAGCGCGCCGAGCGTCTCCTGGAGGTTTATCTCCTCCGGTTCCACCATTATGTACCTGTCCTGGCGCGGGACCTTGCGCCTCCCGGTTATGGAAAGGTTGCGGACGAGAACTGGCGAGCCGAACATGAGCGCGTCGTAATCCTGGGATGCGGTCGCGTATGCGAGGCCGTTCTGCACCATGACCGCGGCCTCTGCCTCGCCGTCCGAAGGCGCCTGCACGCTCGGGACGCCCAGGGCAGCCAGCAGGGCCTTGGCCTCTGCGACCATATCCGGAGTGAGCCGCGACGTGGCCTGGGCGAATTTCTTCGCCTCGTCGTATTTCCCCTGCTCGAGCGCCTCCTCCCATTTTTTCTTCGCCACCCTCTTCGTCTCCGCGCGCTGGCCCTGCACCCTTCCTTTCAGCGCGCTGGCCTTGCCGTCGAACACGTACACCGGCCTGATGCCGCTCTCGAGCAGCTTGGAGGTCCGGTAGAAAATCCCGGAGAGGTGCGCGGTCACGTTGCCCCTGTAGTCCATCAGGGGCGTGCCGTCCTCCTGGCGTATGGACGCGAGGAACTGGTAGATGATGTTGAACGCGTCTATGGCGACGACCTTGCCTGACAGCGAGTCGAGCGACATCGTATGCTTGACAGCCAGGTCGCCGAGGTCCACTCCCATCTCATTTCCCTTTTTTCTTCTTTTCCGGGGATAACATGTCAGCGAGCGTGGGCGTGGAGACCCCGCGGGGCTGCGCCGCAGGGGACGGGGCGATGGACGGCGAGGATTTCTCTATGAGCTTTATGCCCAGCTCCTTCTCCAGCTTGTGCGCGACGGCGATGGACGGCATCAGCCTGCCGTTCTCTATGGCATCGAGATAGCTCTCCATCTCGCTGATGCGCTCGGCGACGACGGCAAGCGGCAGCTTGGCGCGGTCCCTGGCGTGCTTTATCAGGGGGCCCCAGTCGTCCACTATGTCCTCGCCGCCGCCCAGCTCGGCCGCAGGCTTCGGAGCATCTATGACCGGCCCGCCTTCCTCCTCATGGAACCTGTGGAGCACCTTGCCGCTCCGCATGCATGAGCCGCAGGCAAGGAGCTTGGCGCCTTCAACCAGAATCTGGGCTCTGACCGGGCCTCTGCCGCATATGTCGCAAAAAAGCTCTGCCATGGCAAGGTATCATCGCAATACCTATAAAAACACCTCGTTTCCAAGTCGTAACCATGATGATTCTGCTGCTAATAATAGCCATAGCGTCAGGGCTCTTTTACGCCACATTGCAGTTCAGCATACCAGGCTCGTGGAAATTCGCCCTCGTAGTGCTAGAGATGGTGCTGGTGAGCCAGGTTCTCATAAGGCTGTACAAGGTGCCCAGCGAGCTCGGCATGCTGCTCGTCAAGAGCAAAAGGGGCATAGAAGCCATAGAGGCCATGGCGAAACGGGTGGAGCTGTTCAACTTCATGGCTGACACCGGCAACGCCATGTGCTACGGCCTCCTGAGCGTCGTGCTCATGAGGAAGGGCAGCTCGGTGGCGAGCGTCGCCGCAGGCCTCATGGTCCTGGCGTTCCTGACGTTCCTGGTCGCGCCCTCGGCCTTCATATTCCTTTTCGAGGTCCTGCACCTGGGCAGCGTCGACAAGTCAGTCACTTCCATGGCAGGCGGCGGGGACGCGGGGCTCATCGCCGTGACCGGCCTGCTTCTCATCGGGGGGCTTTTCCTTTTCATGCTCGCGGGCATAGTGCTCTACGGCGGCATCGTTCTCGCGGCGCTGGTGAAGACGCTGTTCCTCGGCACCAATGCGATGGCATCGACCGCATCCGGCGGCACGTTCCTGCTGCCTGGCATCAACCTTCCTTTTTTCGAGGGCATAATCGCGCTTGTGGTAGTGCTGGTGGTGCACGAGGGCGCGCATGCTGTGCTAGCGAGGATAGCCAAGGTCCCGCTGCTCTCCTCGGGCATAGCGTTCTTCGGCATAATACCAGTGGGCGCATTCGTAGAGCCGGATGAGAAGAAGCTCATGAAGGTTGACGCGCCAAGGCAGACGCGGGTGCTGGTGGCCGGCGCCACTGCGAACTTCCTGACGAGCTGCGCCGCGTTCATCCTGTTCCTGGTGGTCGTCCTGCTCGTCAAGGCCTACGGGCTCATGGAGACCGGCCTGGCCGGCGCTGCCATGTTCATCTACACCACGCTCGGCCTGACGTTCGCGCTCAACTTCGTGGTCGGCGCGGTGAACCTGCTGCCCATACCGCTTTTCGACGGCTACCGCGTGCTGGACGTCAACGTGAAGAACAAGCTGGTGGTGAAGGCGCTGATGTACGTGGCGATCGCCTTCTTCATCCTCAATTTCCTGCCGATGCTCTTCCACGGCTGAAGCGGCGCTTCCGTTTCGCGAGCAGGCCGAGCAGCCCCATCATGAAATGAGCCGGCAGCTTCTTCTTCGCCCTGTTCTTTTTCGCATCGCGCGCAGGAACGCGCGGTTTTGTCTTCAAAAGTTCGTGCGCTGCGGCGCGGGATTTTGCCCTGGTGCGGGGCTTGGGCGCTGCGATGCGCGCTTTTGGTCTTGCGGCGCGCGGCTTCTGCGCTTTCGGCAGGATGAGCGCACCCGGCCGCCTGCGCTTCTGCCTTTTCAGCCGCACGGCTTCGGGCGGTGCAGGTCGCGCTGCGCGCTTATTTCTCCTGCGTGCTGCAGGCGCTGCGATTTCCACTGGCTTCCTGGCTTCCTTCTTCCTGGTTGTTTCCTTCTTCCGGGCCTCATGCACAGGATGGGCGGCAGGGTTGCGCCTGCGCCTCCGCCTCCCTGGGCGCACCACGGCTTCCGGACGGGCTTGGCTTTTCACTGCTTCCTTCCTGGCCTCATCCGCCGTCTCAAGGATGCGGCGCATCAGGGGCAGCGCGCCCGCGAACCTGCGCCTGGCAATGGCGGGCGCCGGCTTCCGGCGCGGCGCGCATGGGGTCTCCTGCTGGGCCGGCCTGGGGTTGTGCCAGTAGTATGCTATCGTTTCTGGCGTGAGCTGCGCATGGATGGCCCGCTGCCAGGATTCCGCTGCCTCTTTTATCTCCTGCGGGGCCGCTGCAGGGGTGGCGATGGCTGCGGCAGCATCATCCGCCTGCGCGCAGATGGCCTGGAAATGGATGGGCTGGGCATCGGAACGCGGCTGCTCTTTCTCCTTCGGCCTTGCCGGGGCTTCGGCCCTGAGCGGGTTGAACTGGACTGAGATGTGGTCGGTTATCCTGCCGTCGAACGATTTCACGAAAAGGTACGGGACGCGCACGGCCGAGCCGTCCATGGGGACTGCCAGCACGCCGCGGTCTGTAGCCATGGTGAGCCCGACCGAAGTGTAGGTGGGCGTCTGGAACTGCGGCGCTGCGAACCCCTCGACGGCGATTTTCGCCGCGTGCTCGGAGGCGGTGCGTATCTCGCCGCTCTCCTTGTCCAGGACGAGGAGGTTGTCGTGGAGCAGGAGCTTCTCGCTGCGTACGCCTCCGTGGGATTCCTCCAGCTTTTTCCTCGCGTCGTCGCTGAGGCGTATGCCTCCGGTCGATGAATATATCTGGTTCAGGTCGGCGACCCTGCCCGGGTCGAAATTGGCGGACGTCATCCACAGGCCTATGTTGCTCGTCTCCTTCCCCACGCGCAGCTCCTCTGCGTTCGGGAACACTATCTGCTCGCCTGCGCTGGCCATGGGGATGCCTGAAGTGCCCAGGCCGAAATGTATGCCCTCCTCTTTGCCTTTCACCAGCAGGATGTCGCCTATCTGGACACGGATTATCTCCCAGGTCTTCAACTCCGGGTAGTACTTCTTCTTCACCCAGCCTCCATTTTCCTTTGCAACCTTCTCTATGAGCTCGTTCACTGTAGCGCCTTCGCGTATGAGCGTGCGGAAGACGCGCCCCTCCACGCTGACCCGGGCCTCGATGAGTTGCCGCGACAGCGGGGATGGCGCGCGGGCGGGCTGGCGCTGCAGCCCGGCAGCAGAAGTAGGTGCGCTGAGGATTAACGGTCCCGCCATGGGGCAGATTAGACATCAGCGGATTTTAAACAGTTGCTTCATCCGGGCGCGGTGGAAGCGGGCCTGGCGGCCGGCCGCCGCCGGCTATATGACCGGCCGCTTTGACAGCTCCCGGGGCAGGGAGAGCTTCTCGAACGGCTTCCCTGCGTTGTCTTTCTCCACGAGCTCTGCCAGCGCGTCCACTGCCATGTCCTTCTTGGATTCAGGCTGGCGCACGTTGACCGCCAGCATGCCTGACTGGACCTCCTTGTCCCCTATGACGGCTATGAACGGTATCCACTCGCGCTGCGCGTCGCGTATCTTCTTGCCCAGCGGCTCGTCCCGGTCGTCTATGTCCACGCGCACGTCCTTCTCGTCCAGCGCGCGCATGACCTCCATG
>CAZYGF010000082.1:0-4803 GCA_964647575.1 Microcaldota archaeon | reverse complement strand
CCGTGCCGCTGAACTGCCCGCCCGCCCTGCCTGTGGCGCGGTCAGTGGTGCCTGTTATGTAGCATGGCAGCTCGCCCAGATATGCCGAGCCGGGCACGATTATCTGGCCGGTGTAATTGCCCGTGTCAACCGAGCCGTATTGGCACGTGGTCGCCGCCGGCTCCTCGCCCTGGGTGCACACCATGTCGATTATGGTTATGCTATCCCCGCGGTCGTTCTGGATTTTCACCACGGCGGACAGCCGCCCGTCCGCATCCGTGGAAATGACCGGAACGCCGCCGCATGATAGCGTAGAAGGGTACATGGAGCACGTGCCCCGCACCGCGCCCACGCTCATGCCTGGCGCGCCGGAGCCCTGCGAATCAGTTTCCTGCCCTGCAGCCGCATCGGGCACGGCCGCGTGCGAATCCCTGTCCTGCACTGCGGTGCACCCCCCGAGCACCAGAAGAACCAGCGGGAGCAGCACCAAAAGCGTGGTTTTCATGTCCATGCTCATGTGGCCTCCGGTTTAAGAAAATATCATTTATCTTCGGCCTGCGCCATCGCCCGGCCCGGGGCAGCAGCTATTTATTACCTACATGCCCTTGTGTTCCCATGCGTGTGGCGGTTCTTTTCTCAGGCGGCAAGGACAGCGTGATGGCAGCGTTCTGGGCCATGATGCACGGCTTCGACGTCACGCTCGTCACCGCCCGGCCCCCTGGCTACTCGATGATGTTCCACCACCCGAACATCAAATGGACGAAGATGCAGGCAGGGGCCATGGGGCTCAAACAACTTTTCGTTGACGTGACGGAAAAGAACTGGGAGGCACAGCTCACGAAAACGTTCAGGCGCATGAAGGCGGAAGGCATCGTCGCAGGCGCGGTGGAGAGCGAGTACCAGCGCAGGCGGATTGACGGAATCGGCGAGAAGCTTCATATCCCCACATACGCGCCGCTGTGGCACAAGGGCGCCGGGAGCGGGCTGATGGGCGAGCTCCTAGATAATTTCGAAATCTACGTCACCGCCGTGTCCGCCGAAGGCCTCGGCCCGGAATTCCTCGGCGAGCCGTTCAGGAAGCTGGCAGACGCAATCGCCTCAGGCAAAAAGCCCGGCATCCACCCGTTCCTTGAGGGCGGCGAAGGGGAGACGTTCGTCGCTGATGCTCCTTTCTTCAAAAAGCGGATAAAAATCAGGAAATGGAAGAAGTCCTGGGATGGGGTGCGCGGTGTCGCTGAGATCCAGAGCGCCTCTCTCGCCAGGCGCTGATTATCTCGACGCATAATTGCACTGGTAGGAAACGGTCAGCCAGCCGCCCAGGCAGCTGTCCTGCACCGATGCGTCCGCGCATTTCGAGCCCTGTATGCACCACTTGCACGCGGTGCCGCTGAGGCACGAGGCGCAATTGGTCTGTTTGGAGCATGCTGAGCCGCCTGCAGGCGCAACGCAGCCGCTTTCCACGGTCGTCCAGTCTGCGCTGGGGCACGAGCTCACTGCAGGCCCGCTGCTGTTCCCCGAGAAGCACGAGTTGCTGCCCTTGCACCAGCCGCATCCCGGCTTTGCTATGCACGCGCCGCACGTCGCCGTCATGGTCGCGCAGTCCACCTGGGAGCCGGCCGGCTCTTCCGGCGGCGTATACGTGTTCCCGCCGGACTGGTTTTGCGGCTGCGTATCGTTCTGCGGAGGCGGGTTCTGGTCCGCGGTCTGGTTTGGCTGGGTTTCCCCGCCGGGGGTGTAGCCGCCCTGCGAAGGCTGCGGCGCGAGCGGATTCCCTATGCCGCAGCATCCTGCGAGCAGGGCAGCGGCCAACATGAGCACTATGACAGTTTTCATCATACCACCTAGAGGCTTATGTCAATCTCCTTCTTCCCGTCGTTGAACCACACGCCCTTCTTGTCGGTTATGGCGCCGACTATGGACGCCTCGACGCCGTGCTTCTTGGCGATGTTCATGACCGTGTAGGCGCGGTCCTCTGGGAGTACGAGGGCCATGCCAATGCCCATGTTGAACGTCTGGTGCATCGCAGCCGCGTCGCCGACCTCCTCAGCCAGCGCGTCGAATATGGGCTTCGGCTTCGGCAGCTTGTCCAGCCTGTAGCCGACCTCCTTGTTGAGCCGCGTGAGCTTGGAGAAGCCGCCGCCGGTTATGTGCGCGATGCCGTGCATGTCGCAGGCGTCTATGGCCTCCAGGACGGTGCTGGCGTATATGCGCGTCGGCACGAGCATCTCCGCGCCCCACTTCTTCACGTCCAGCGCCTTGCGCGCGAGGGTGTAGCCGTTGGAATGCAGGCCTGAGCTTTCCAGGCCCACGATGACGTCGCCTTTCACGATTTCGCTGCCGAGTATCAGCTTTCGGACCTTGCCGACCACGGTGAACGCCAGGTCGAACGGCTTCTTGCCGCCTTTTATCATCTCGGGCACGACCGCGGTCTCGCCTCCGACTATGGCGCAGCCGCTCTCCTCCGCACCCTTAACGAGGCCCTTCATTATCTGCGATACCAATTCGTCGTCCTCATCTGCGAGTGCGATGTAGTCCACGCCAACCAGGGGCTCGGCGCCCACGCAGAGTATGTCGTTCACTGACATGGCGACCGCGTCTATGCCGACCGTGTCGTACTTCTCAAGCTCCTGGGCCACGAGCAGCTTGGTCCCCACCCCGTCGGTGTGTATCACCAGCTTGTCAGTGCCGCAGGTGAATATGCCGCCGTAGTGCCCATAGACCGGCATGGGCTCGCCATATCCCTTCCTGAACTGGAATGTGGATTTTATGCTTTCCCAGATGCTGCTCTGGATTTTCTTAACATGGCCCACATTGACCGGATACTTCATGGCTTTCCTTTTGCGGACAGAGGTTTTAATTGCTTGTTTTTGCCCCGCCGGCTACAATCGATTTATTAACCTTTTCCGCACTTAACCCATCTGATAGCCTATGAGGTTCGTGGGGTCGTTTTTCGAATTTTCCAAGAGGGTGCTTGACGCAGCGAAGAAGGGCGGGCTGGCACCCCGGGAGCTGAAAAAGCTCGACAACCTGCTGACCCGCACGGGCAAGCGCAACACCGTGCTCGCCAAGGGCATCCTCACCGCCCTGAGCGCGGGCGGGGCGAGCGAGAGGGACGTGTCGCGGTTCAGCGGCCTGCTCGTGAAGGCAGAGGAGCGCGTGGTGGCTGACAAGAAGCCGTTTACCGACGCTGAACGTAGGGAGCTGTCAGACCTATTCAAGCGCGCCTATGTCTCGGCCAGGACCGCCCAGTGGTTCTCGGCCCAGGTGGACGAGCTCCTTGCAGAGGAGATAAACGAGTTCATATCAGGCTCGCGAAGAATCGATATCGGCGTGCCCGCGAAGAAATCCGTAAGGTTCGAAGAGCGGCCCGAGGAGAAGAAAAGAGCGAAAATCTGAACAGCACGGCCCATGAGGGATTCCCGCATGAAGATAAAACTCACCCCTGAACTTTCCTACATCATCGGCCTCTGGCGGAAAGCCAAGTGTTTCGACGGCCTCGGGGTGAGGGGCGGGAAGGCCGTGCTCGAGGAATTCTCAAAAGAGGCGCTGGAGAAGCAGCTCACGACCTCCGACAAGCTGCTCACCGGCGAGGACAAGGTCTATTTCTACCACACCGCCTACCGCAAGTTCTTCCAGGAGATAGAGAAGGAGCAGATGGAGCGCTTCAAGTACCTCAACGAGTACGCAGCCAATTATCTCGCGGGCATGTTCGACGCCGCAGGGGACATAGACCAGCGCGGCGTGGTCTCGCTATTGCATTCCAACGCCCAGGACGAGATGCTGCTGCTGCGCCTCGGGTTCGTCACGCGGCGCAGCGGCGACCGGCTGATGATAGAGAAGCCGCTGGTGTTCCTGGCGTTCATAAAGAACTACGTCAAGGTGCAGAAGGGCCACAAGGCTTTCGAATACGTGAAGAACGCGAAATAACTACCCTTTTAACTATTTTTGGAGAGATATGGCTGCCCTCCGGGGCCAAGGTCTTGGATATGAGAATTCTCACAGTGCATGCAGACTATATAGAAGTAGAGCCGATGAAGCAGGCCATAAAGGACGCGGAAGCGCTCAAGGCCAAGGGCAGGGAGCGCTACGAAGAGGTATTGGTCGTATTCACGGCCGTGGAGAAGGGCGACGACGAGTCGTCCGGCGAGCAGCTCGCCAAGGAATCTGCGTCGGTCGCTGACCAGGTCAAGACCAAGAAAATCCTGCTCTACCCGCTCGTCCATCTCACATCCAGCCCGTCGCCGCCCGCGGTGGCGAGGGCGGTCATAGCCAAGGGCGAGGCAGTGCTCAAGGCAAAGGGCTACGACGCGCACCACTCGCCGTTCGGCTGGTACAAGGGATACACGCTCAAGTGCAAGGGCCACCCGCTCTCCGAGCTTTCAAGGGAGCTTCACGGTCCGGGCAGCGTATCGCCCAAGCCCGTGGAGGTGGAAGCGGTATCAGCCAGCCTGCGCCAGGAGAACGAGCTGAAATCCCGCTTCTACATCATGGACCTGGACGGCAACCTGCACGACGTGGAGAAGTTCAACTACAAGGGCCATGAGAACCTGAAGAAGCTCGCCACCTACGAGACCAAGAAGGTCCGCGTGTACGAGAAGGAGCCGCCGCACATAAAGATAATGAAGGAGCACTCGCTCATAGACTACGAGCCCGGCTCGGATTCGGGCAATTTCCGCCTGCTGCCCAAGGGGCGCCTGATGAAGAAGCTGCTCGAGCGCATGATAAGCGACTGGTGCATGGATGCTGGCGCGTGCGAGGTGGAGACGCCCATAATGTACGATTACGAGCACCCGTCGCTCAAGAAATACCTCAACAGGTTCCCGG
>CAZYGF010000081.1:0-4847 GCA_964647575.1 Microcaldota archaeon | reverse complement strand
AGGTGCTGGGCATCTACCTGGACATCTACGTGCTCAACTACGCAGGCAACTACACGGACGCGGCCACGCTCGCTGCGACCGCGGCGCTCCTGGACACCAAGAGGCCGAAGGTGGAGGGCGGCAAGATCATACGCGGGGATTACATCGGCCCGCTCAACCCGACCGCGCTCCCCATATCCACGACCATGATAAAGGTGGGCAACACCTGGCTTGTGGACCCGTCAAGGGAGGAGGAGCGCGTGAAGGAGACCGCGCTTACCATCGCGACAACGGAAAAGCATGTTTGCGCGGTCCAGAAGGGCAAGGGCTCGCTCACAAAGGACGAGTTCCTGTCGGCGATAGACATAGCTTTTAAAAGAGGGAACGACATAAGAAAAATGCTAAAGGGGTAGAGGCAGATGCGCACACAGAAATTCGGAGCTTCAATCAGGAAACTGGTGGACAAGGCCATAGATGCCAAGCGCGCCAGGTACGAATGCCCAAAATGCCACAAGCTCAAGGTCAAGAGGGCTGGCACTGCCAAGTGGAACTGTAGGTCCTGCGGCGCCGTTTTCGCAGGCGGAGCCTATTCGTTCCGCACCGAGGCTGGCGAGATAGCGGCGCGTGTGGCCGCAGAATACTCAAAAGAGGGATAGGATGGCTGAATACACTGACATTAAAACCGGGACAACGGTGAACGTGACAGGGGACAAGTTCATCTTCCCCACCACAGGCGCGAAGATACTTCTCAAGAAGAGGCCGCCCATAGCCAAAGAGGTAAAGACGGACTGATGTTCACCACAAGCCGGTACGCAGGCCCAGAGACGCGCCGCAAGGCAAGGGAGCTGGCAAAAGAGGCCGGCGAGCCTTTTGCGGCCAGGGGCAAGCGGACCGTGGCGCAGCTCGCCGCGCTGGCAAGGAAGAAGGGCGAGGAGCGCGTCTCCATACTGGAGGAACGCGGGGAAAAGCCGGGGAAAATAGCGGTGATTCGGGTTTCCGAGACCGGCAAATGGGAATGGGTATGAAGTGCCTCATAGAAGCCGGCTTCCCT
The DNA here is from genome assembly GCA_964647575.1 of Microcaldota archaeon. Taxonomy (GTDB): domain Archaea; phylum Micrarchaeota; class Micrarchaeia; order Anstonellales; family Bilamarchaeaceae; genus Bilamarchaeum. Next base: position 3,817 of record CAZYGF010000081.1, on the reverse strand, counting down.
GATGCGGCCGCTGCCAAGGCGGCCATGGCCGCACTGGCGCACGAAGGCGCAGCGGGCGGGAGGTCCTCGGCGAAGCTGAATGCCAGCGGGAAAACGCTGGCCATAAGCATAGAGGCGCAGGACGTTGTGGCGCTGCGCGCCGCAGCAAACGCATATTTAAGGGCGCTGGCGGTATTCGAAGGTGTGGATAAAGTTTCGCAAAACTTTGTCCGCATTGGAAAGAGAACGCAGCGTTCGGATTTCCAATACAATGAAAGGGGTGCGAATGATGAGTGATGGCAGGAAAGACAACGAGGACCTGAACAGGAGCCTCGTGGAATACGAGAACATGGAAAAGCAGCTCGAGGTGCTCCTTATCCAGAAGCACCAGCTGCAGATACAGTCCAACGAGGTGAGGCACGCGCTCGATGAGCTCAAGAAAGCCGAGGGCGAGGTATACCGCTCGGTGGGCTCGATCATGCTGCACACCACCAAAGAGGCTGCCGAGGCTGACCTCAAGGAGAGGCAGGAGATCATAGAGGTCAAGCTCAACGCCATCAACAAGCAGGAGGAGAAGCTCCGCTCGACGGTCATGGACAGCCAGAAGAAGCTCCAGGAGAAAATGAAGGAATATGGAAAGGGAGGCGGCAAGTAAATTCGCTGATTTCCTGGCCAGGTACGGCAAGAAGAAGCTTGCCATCGCCACCCACGCCAGGGCCGACGCCGACGGCCTCTCATCCGCGTTCGCGCTCAGCAGGCACCTCCCCGGAAGCGTAATCTGCAGCTCCGAGGAGCCGGGCGAGGGCGCGGCCATGCTCGCGGAGAAGCTCGGCATAGAAGTGAAGCAGATAGCGTCTCTTTCAAAAAAGGACTTCGAAGGGCTTATTGTCGTCGATACCAGCGCGTATACGCTCCTGCCCGAGGCGCGCGGCTGGAAGATACTATTCGTAATAGACCATCACAGGGCAGACGGGCGCGACATGAAGGGCGAATTCGAGCTGATAGACGAGAAGGCGCCTTCCTCGGCTGAAATCACCGCCAGCATGCTGCCGAAGCTGGACCGGGAAACCGCGTTCGGGCTCGCGGTCGGCATAATATCCGACGCTGCGCGCTTCAAGTCCGCGCGCACGCAGACTTTCGAAACGCTAGCCGGGCTCATGAGGGAATGGAAGCTGGATTACGCCGAGCTGCTCGCATATGCGGAGCCGGAGCCCAGGGCAGAGGCGAAGATAGCCATGCTCAAGGCGATGCAGCGGGTGCAGTTCGTATACGGCGGCGGCTATCTCGTCGCGACCAGCGAGGTCGGAAGCAACGAGAGCGACGCCGCGTCGCTCATCTCCGAGGCTGCCGACGTCGCGTTCGTGGCCAAATGGAAGGACCAGGAGGGGGAGACGCGGATATCGGCCAGGGCAGCGGCGTACGTAACGGTACCGCTCAACAGGGTGATGGGCGAGGTCGCTAAAGCGCTCGGCGGGGCAGGCGGAGGCCATGCGAAGGCCGCTGGCGCAGCGCTCAAGGCGCACACTGACGAAGCGCTTAAAGAATGCGTTGATACATTCATTAGAATCGCAGAGAGGGAGAAAAAATGAACACCATCATCGTCGGCGGGCAGTATGGGGACGAGGGAAAGGGCAAGATAATATCGCACCTGGCCCTGACGGACGACCCCGATGTCATAGCGCGCGGGGGCGTCGGACCGAACGCAGGCCATGAGGTCAACTACAAGGGAAAACGCTACCCGCTGCGGCTCGTCCCGTGCGGTTTTGTCAATGAACGGTCCCGCCTGCTCATCGGCGCTGGCGTTTTCGTCAATCCGGAAGTGTTCATGAAGGAGCTCGACCTGATAAACGGCCACAAGAGGTGCTTCATAGACTTCAGGGCAGGCCTGATAACCAAGGAGAACATAGAACGTGACGGTGCATCGGAGAACTCGAAGAAGATCGGGACGACGAAGACGGGCTGCGGCCCCGCTGTCTCGGACAGGGTGAACAGGATAGGGAAGATGGTGGCGGATGCCCCGGAGCTGAAGCCCTACCTCACCGACGTGGTGAAAGAGGTCAACCAGGCGAAGAAGGCCATGATAGAAGGCACGCAGGGATTCATGCTTTCCGTGCTCTATGGCACCTATCCGTTCGTCACATCCAAGGACACGTCCGCATCCACCATAGCCGCGGACGTGGGGCTGGGCCCGACGAAGATAGACGAGGTCATAATGGTCATCAAATCCTACACGACGCGCGTGGGCAGCGGCCCGCTGAAGGACGAACTTTCCGTTGAAGCGGCGAAGGCGAGGAACATGCAGGAATACGGCACGGTGACAGGCCGGCCGAGGAGGACGTCGCCCGACCTGCATTTCGACGACCTCCGGCTGGCCGCGACAGTGAACGGAGCGACCCAGGTGGCCATGACGAAGATAGACATCCGCTTCCCGGGCAACGACCGCGTGCGCGAATACGCGAAGCTGACGAAGGAGGCGAAGGCTTTCATAGAGGACGCCGAGAGGAGGATGGGCGTGCCGATAACGCTCATAGGCACAGGCCCTGACGCGCTCGACATAATAGACAGGAGATGATTATGCGAGGGCGTCGAGCGCCTTCTTGTTGTCAGACGCGCCGAAAAGCACGTAGGACTTCTCATGCATGGTAAGCGAGAATGCGTAGAAAAGGTTTACCCCTGCAGCAGCTATTTTTCCCGTTGCCTCGGCCATAGTGCCCGGCCTGTTCTCTAGCCTGGCGAGCACCACTTCCTTCTCCGTCGCCGCTATCCCGAGCTTCCGCAGGGCTTCCCTGGCCCTGGGCAGGTCTTCGCTCTCCACGACAAGATGCGCGCTTATGCCCCGGTCCTCCGGCGGCATCATGAGGGCCCTTACGCCCCGCTTCCCCAGCAGCCCGGCCACTTCGGACACGTCCTTGAAATCCGACTTTTCCAGGAACAATTCTGTGACGATGCGGTTCTCGGTCATAGTCCCACTATAGATATTTGGGGGGTAATGGTGTTTAAATCTAACGCCGCGGGCATGAAAGGCGCTCCGTTCATGTGCGGCAATTTTTTGAGAAAAAATCGCCGAGTGCTGGAACGGCGTCCCGTTCCAGAACTGCGTTTTTGTGAAACAAAAACGCCGTTGCGTGGCCTTGCGGCCACGGCCGGCGTTTTATCATAATAAAACGCCGAGGGCAGGATTTGAACCTGCAATCCCAAAGGGACCGGTTTTCAAGACCGGCGCACTACCGGATTGCACGCGATGCGGGCAAATCTTGGACGGAACGCCGTCCAAGGCTTTATGCGACCTCGGCACAAAACGCAAATTCACTCTGAAGGCTGCTCTCCCTGGGTTTCCCCTTCAGCGGGGGGCAGGGTCTGCTGGTTGGCGTCCTCCGTCGGCGGCTGCACCTGCACGAAATATTTCCTGAACTTCTCTGTCAGCGTGAGCCTGGACGAGCGCCCGGCCTTCTGCGACTTCACGAAGCCCGACTCGACGAGTTCCTGCACGTCCGCATAGGCCTTGGTTCCGACCCTCTTCACCAGCTGGGATTTGAGGATGCCGTCATGCTTGGAAAGGTATGCCAGGGTGCGGAGCGCGGCCTTGCTTATCTCGGCTTCCTGGGCGAACTGCTTCACCCTGCCGGCCATCTCAGCCCGCACGCGCATCTCGTACTTGCCGTCCGTGCCGGAAATCTCCAGCCCGCTGTTGCGCCCCTCGTAGTCCTTCCTGAGCTCCTCTATCACGGACTGGAGGTATCCCAGGGCGCCTATGCCCGTGAGCGTACGTATCTCCTCCAGCGTCATGGAGCGGCCGCTTATGAAAAGCGCTGCCTCGATGAGCTTCTTCTCCTCTTTC
>CAZYGF010000080.1:0-4883 GCA_964647575.1 Microcaldota archaeon | reverse complement strand
GATGTGAGCGCCTGCGCGATGCCGCCGTTCAGGTGGCCGTGCTCAGCGTCCCATATCATCGTGCGCAGCACCAGCGTCTCGAATACCGCGGTGCCCTTCAGCGAGTCTCCGCCAACGTGGCAGAAGTATGCGTCATCAGACTCCCTGCCTTTCATCAAGGCCATGCCGACCTTGTGCTGTTCGTCAAGGGCCTGCTGGACCCTGCCGAGCTTGATGTGCTCCGGCTGCTGGGTGTCTTTCGCTATTTCCATCAGTTTATTGGTAAACTTGTCGAGGGGGGCAAAGTACGAATGCTCTACGCCGTGCTCCTCTGCGAACGCGATGAGCTGCTTGAGCTTCTCGTGCGAAGCGCCGGTGCCTGAAAGTATTTTCCTCACGGCCGCGTCAATCGCGGCCAGCTCGGCTGAAGCGGTGCAGCCGCAGCGCTTGAGTATGTCCATGTCCGTGTAGCCCATCTTCAAGAGTTCCTCCTCTGCTATGCTGAAGTTAAGGCCTGCCTTCTTGTAGAGCTGCTTGAGGACGTACTTCATCTCGTCGTGAAGCATCTCATCGTGGAGCGTCCTGTAAAGCTGGCTCATCTTGTTGAGGATGGGGTAATAGGTGCCTACGAACACGTCGCCGGCGTGGGTGGTGAGCTTCTTCGAGAACCAGGCCGCGGTGGGGGAGATCCTCTCGAGCTCCTCGATGCTCCTGGCGCCCATCATGGTCATGGTCGTCTTTGCGACGACCACGGGCGCTGCCTTGACCGCATGCTTGGTCCCGCGCCACAGCATCTGGTTGGTCCTGACAGCCGATGCCATGCCCGCGGTCAGGCCGCCGCCCAGAACAGCATACCTGTTCGCGTTCAGCCCGGTCACCGTCATGAATTTATCTATCCTCGTCATGAGCGGGCTTGCCTTGCTCAGCCCTTTCTCGTCCATGCCCAGGTGGCCTGTAACCGCGTCGAGGCTCTTCATGGTCCTGATGCCCAGCAGGTAGTCCTTCGCCATTTCGGCCATGAGCGCTTCCCGCGGGCCCATCTTGCCGGCGGCTTTGAATATCTCTGATATGGTCTGGTGCTCGGCGTCCCCGTATTGGTACGGGAGCTTCTTCGTGAGCTGGGCGAGCTTGTCCCTGGGGATGTTTTTTGCCTTCTGCCCGAGCGCGTTGAGGGCGTTGCGCACTGTCTCATCGTGGCTGGCGCCTTTCGCTATCCCCATGACCGCCAGTGACTTGGCCAGGGCGCCGGCCGCTGAAGCCTTCTTTGCATTTACGCCGGCTTTCAGTTCGCTCCAGCCGTAGGGAAGGAGTATCTGCCCTCCTGCGGCGACTCCTTTCGGGGCGGGAAGCTTAGGGGTGGTTATGTCAAGCAGTGAAACCGGCGATTTGCCTGAGAAGTAGAGCGAAGCGAGCAGGAGGCCGAGTATGAGGAAGACGCCCACGCAGGGGAGCGTGCTTCCGCCGGGGTAGCCCTTCGCCTCTGCCATGCCTGTTATGAACTCGCCGAGCTGCCTTGAGAGGGTAGTCGCTATGGTGCCAGGCGGGTTGCGGATGGTGAAGCTGCCGGTGGACGGAAGGACCCCCAGGTTATTGATGGCGACGCCCGTGGGGTCGAACTCTACGAGTATCTCGGTGGTCGGGTGGCCCGTGCGGAGGTCGTCTGGAATCTGGCACTGGGCGGAATAGTATGTTATCTTGAGGGGAGTGCAGGTGGACTGGGACGGGTCGCATGACAACGGGACCGTTCCGTCGGTGCGGATAGATGCACGCTTGTCCTCGCAACCGGTTATGGTGACCGGCTGCCCAGTGACCGTGTTGATGTGTTTGAACACGAGCCTGGCGTTCTGCACCGATATGGGGGGGTTGACGCTCTGCTGGGGGGTCCCGAAGCGCTCTGCGCTCTTTGCAATCATGCACCCCTGGACGTTGTTGGGATAGGCGGGGTTATTGAGGCAGGCCTTGTAGATCTGCTCCAGGGCGGCCCGTTTGTCCACGCCGCTTGTGCTCGTGGCAGGCTTGAAAGCGAACACCGTGGCACTCAGCACGCACTTCTGCGCCGGGTCGACGCATCCGCTGGCATCGGTAGGCTGGACGACCACCATGCTGACGAGGGCGTCTCCCTGGGGCAGAAGGCCGCTGCCTGGCGAGCTTGTGGACTGGGCGAACAGCGTGGCTGCCACTAAAAGGAACACGAACGCTCCCAGCACATTCCTGATGCCTGTCATGGTATATTCGGGGCTCCGGCGCTTTATAAATGTTTATGTTCATAGGCTATATGAAAACTACAAAAACTACAAACTTTGTAGTTTAATGTTATAGAAAACATAGTGAGGTGTAAGATATGAAGGGCCCGAACCCGTTCGCCGTCCTGGAAGACAACCCTGAGGCCGCCGCCGGCAGGAAATACGAAACAGGGGTATTTGCCAATTTCATCAACGCTGCGTCATCCAAACAGCCGCGTGTGCTAATGGTCAGCGGCGGGCCGGGCAGCGGAAAAACGTTCCTGATGCGCTATTTCAGGCACGACGCCGAGAAAAAAGGCATGCTCACGGCCTACGTGCGCGCTGAGAAGGGCGAAAACGCGGCCAGCTCCATCGGCCGGCTCTACCAGGAGACCATGCTCCTGCAGGGGGCCAGGGGCGCAGCGCATCCGCAAACCTTCGGCGCGCTGGTCCAGGCGCTGGGGCGCGCAGGGGAGAAGCATTTCGGCACCATCATATTCATCGACGATGCGGACAGCCTGCGGAACCGGGAGGGGGCGGTTGCCGCCATGATAAAGCTCACGGCGGCCATGCAGGGCAGGAAGGCGGTCTCTTTTGCCCTCAGCTCCACCATGGAGCTGCGGGCCGAAGCCGGGCCGGAGGTGGTCACTGCACTGCGGCTGAAGCCTTTCGACGAGCACGAAGCGAAGGAGTTCATCGACAATGGCCTTGGCAAGGGGCCGAAGATGGGCGAGGAGTGCCTTCACAGCATAATGGCCGATACCGGCGGGAATCCCGGGCTGGTGAAGGCCGTCTGCAGGCACATATATGATAGATTGAAGGACAACGAGAAGGTGATAACCAAGGGCCATTACCTCGCATACCTGCCGTATATAATGAGCATGCTCTCCGGTGAGTGGTTCGGGAGGGCGTACCAGGAGACGCCCGGCGCCGAGAGGGCGATTCTCGCGGCCATGGCCAAAAACAGCGAGGGGATGCACGTGTCGGACATCGCCAGAACGCTCGGCAGGCCGCTCGGGCCTACGACGGCGCTCATGAAACGGCTGCTGGACAGCGGCCAGGTGGTGCGGCTGGACCGGGGGAAGTACAGGATTTTCGCAGGGCTCTACGCGCGCTATGTGGCACAGAGAAGTGGAATGGAGAACGGGAAAGTGAAAAGAAAGAAATGAAAGAAAGGGAATGGCCGTTTCCGGCCCTTACTTCCTCAGGTCCATGACCTCGTATCCGCTGAGTCTGTAGCCCATTTTCAGTGCCTCAGCAACTCTGTTCCCGTCCTCTACGTTCGGGCCGCAGTAGACCATGGCTCCGTGGTGCGGGAACTTTCCGCGCTGTGTCTGCATCACGTCTCCGTGTATCGCATGCATGACGGCCTCCTGGTCAGGGGTCACCAAGAACCCGTAATTGCCGAACGACCTGGCCAATGGTTCAACCGACTGCGACGTGAATATGTACGCCGTCAGTCCGTGTTGCGCGTTAGGCGCGATCCTCGTCGTCAGGATTGAACCTTCCCTCAGAAGCGCTTCCCTGCACCCTATAGAGTCACCTTTCGGCAGGAATTTCTCCATAATCCTCTGCGTGATTATGGTTCCCTTACCAGTCAAATCAGCAGCCCAGACACCGCAGTGGAATGGCAGGCTGACGCTTGACAGCACTTCCTTCACAGTCATGCCAGTCTCCCTTGCGAGCGCTTTCAGGGCCGGACCGAGTTTTTTGCTTGACAGGTATTCCCTCGCATCGTCCGGGGAGAAGATGCAGTTGAAGATGTCTGCCAGGCCGACGGCGCGCTGTGCAGCTGCGGAAGCGCTGAGCATGGACAACGTACCATAAAGGTCCAATTCGCAGGCGGATGATTTACCTGACTGGCTCAACGCCGACATGGCTGAGCAGGCGCACACCCTCGCCGTCTGCTGCAGGTACGTCCAGCAGTCAACTGCCGTGGCATCAAGGCCTTCTGCTTTCACCCAGGTATTCATCTGTGCCAGCAACTTGGCCATCCGCAGGAGTTTTTCCGGGCTCGCTGCCTTGCAATTGGACTGCTTTTTCAGCGTCTTAATCGCTTCAATGACCAGGGGGTTGTTATCTTTCAGAGCAAAGGCGTTCTCAACGAACCTTCCTAGGTTTTCATTGACTGGAGTGATATTAGCTCCTGGAAGGCCACTCCTGTCCTGCACTGAGAGATAGTGGAAATCGCGCGTATCAGAACCAAGCATGCCAATCCGCAGGTTCCTCTGCGAGTGGTATACCTGAACTGCGCTAAGGAAAGTTTCCACGTTCTGTGTAAATGCCGCGGTGCCTGGCCGGCATACTTTCGGCGTACCAACCACAAAGTTAAACCCTGCGTCCTGGGCATAGCTGGACGCAAGGAAGGGGCCGTTACCTGTATCTATTCTGCCGCCAATGAGGTCTTTCAGGTTGTCCGGCAACCCGAACATTAGCAGCGGAAGCCCCTTGGTCGCATGACCGGCATCCGTAAATGCTGTCAAATCGCCGAAATTCAGGTAATATGCGATAGACGCGACGACATCCCGTCCTTTTATCATTCCGATGTGCTTTGCAGCGTCCGCCAGGTTCATGCACGCACCGCCTGAAACGGTTGCTTCGGCTGGCAGCATCACGAACTGGAATCCGCTCCTCTTGCCGATTGCCTCGAAAGCATGCCTTGCCGCCGCGGCATCCCTTCTT
>CAZYGF010000079.1:0-4956 GCA_964647575.1 Microcaldota archaeon | reverse complement strand
TGAACTCCGATATCACCGTCAGCCCGCTCTCGCCTTCCGCAGCCGGCTCCTCCACCGGGTCTTCCACCACCGGCTTGTTGCTCTTGAAGTCTATGGTGACGTTCGCGGTGATCTTCTTGCCCTTGCAGGAGGATATGGCCTTCGTCGGCTGGCCAGTCGTGAGGTATGAGAACATGACGCAGGCGGACGCGCCGATGCCCTGCTGGCCCCTCTGCTGGAGGTAGCGGTGGAACTTCGTCCCGGCGAGCATCTGGCCGAGGGCCTTGCCCAGGTGGCTTTTCGGTATGCCCGGGCCGTTGTCCTTCACGGTGACGCGGTAATGGTCTTTCGCCTGCGCGTCGAGCTCGTCCACCTGGACGAATATCTCCGGCAGTATGCCCGCCTCCTCGCAGGCGTCGAGCGAGTTGGTGACGAATTCGTGCACTATCACGGTGAGGGAGCGGACCTTGCCTGAGAATCCGAGCATCTGCCTGTTCTTCTTGAAGAATTCCGCGACGGAGTGCTCTCTGAACTGCTTGAAGATGTCGTCGTCTGCCATCTGGAACCTCCTCTGACTGGTCGATGCTACTTTTGTTGCAAGGTTAATAATCGTTTTCCCGTATGGTTGCAATAAGTGGAAGCATAAGGTTAAATAGCCTGGCTGCGTATAATAACCCATGTATCCCGGCCCTGGGATGTCGGAAGCGCAGATGCGTGTGCCCGGTCCCCCCAGGCCCACCGGAACACCGCCCCTTGTCCTCTGCACCGGCGAAAAGGTTAAATACCTGCGCTGTGTGCGCAACCCCGTGCCTCCCAGCACACTTGCGTTCGCGCCGGATAGGCGGGCGTCACCCACCAGACCTATTGGAGCCCATTTATCAGCGCCCTGGAGCGAACCCCTGAGGAGAATTACAGCCTCTTTACCCCCGTCTTGTGAGGAACCCCTGGTGAGGAAAATTATTGCCTCTTTACCAGAGTCCTGGAACGAACCCCTGGGAAAAACAGTCAAAATACTCATTTTCGAAGACCAGCCCGTCCCGCTCTCAATCTACACCGCATTCCTTAAGTGCATCCCCGGAGTGAGTCTGCAGTGCCAGGAGACCATGCACAATCCATATGATGCCATCCTCATGTTCCACAGCCTGAGGGCGGATGGCGTCATAACTGACATGTCGCTCACAGAGCGTGCGCAGCTGGACGGCATTACGATCCTGCACGGGGTAAAACACATATCAAGTTCCACGCCCGTTGCGCTTGCCACCAGTTTCTCTCCGTCCAGCACAGACATGACAAGCGATGAGATACGCCATGCCGGCTTCGACACGGTATTATCCAACAAGCTTGATATCGCCAGCATGGTGAAGTTCATCCGCTCTGATGTAGCTAAGGTACCTGCCTAGGCTCCCTTGAGCCGCGTATCCATTATCTCCCTTCTGACCTTGGAAAGGTAGGTCTGCACTGCGGTGTGCGTCGCGCCCTCGAGCAGCATGGCGATCGCTTCCCTCGCGTATCCCATGGTGTCTATGCGGGAGATTATGCCTATGGTGCTGCCGTAGACGCTTATCACCGACTGGGTGGCTGCCTCTATGTCGCCCTTTATCCTGCCTTCCCTGCCTATCACGCGCCCCTTGAGCCGCGTCATCGCCTTTTCCGACCCCGTGACGTCCTTGAGCGGTATTATATAGAGGTTGTAGTCCTGGTCCGCGAGTTTCAGCGCGTCCCTGGCCGCGAAACCCCTGCCTATGGCCTTGACTATGTCCTTGGCGAAGAACGTGTCCGTCGCCTCGCCCTCCACCTCCACGTCGCCCTCCTCGTCTATGATGAGCTCGACATTGCACCTCTTCTCTATCTCGGCCTTGGTCCTCCCGTTCTCGCCAAGCAGGGCCTTCACCCTCTCGGCAGGTATCTTCACCAGTTCCGTCATTTCGCAATCCTCTCCAGTGCCTTTTTTACTTCGGGCTCGCTTTCCTCATCAAGCCTTTTCCTCGCAGCCGCCTTCACTTCAGGGTCGTCCGCAATGTCTTCCAGCGCCTCGGCGGCTGCCAGCCGCGTGCTCTCGTCCCAGTGGGACAGCAGCATCACCAGCGACCTCTTCACCTCGGCGTCCTCCTTCATCCCTGATATCACGCTTATGGCGTTCAGCTGGTTCTGGCCTATGTCGCCCCTCGCGATTATTATGAGCTCCTTTTTCATGCGGCCTGCGAATTCAACGTTCTTCATGCCTGCCAGATATGCTACTGCGACGGCGTTGCTGTCCCTGCCCCTTATCATCGCGCTGAAATACTCGCCCAGCTTCTCCCTGTGCTCGTCGTTGGCTGCAAGCTTCTGCAGGGCCGACGACAGCACTTTCGCCACCTCGCTTTCTTCCAGCCCGCGTTCCAGCAGCTCGGTGAACGCGTCCTTCCAGCCGCCGTCGAGCAGCATCATGGCGGTGTAGATGGCGATGAACCTTGGCGCGAGGCCGTACTGCTCGCCATGGGGGCTTGAAAGCACCGAGAGCGCCGCCCTCATGAGCGCGAACCTGTCGTTCTCTATCACGGAAAGCTCCACGCCCGGCTTCCTGGTGGCCGCGTAGGATGCCATAATCTTCCAGAACACGTCGCGGATGTTCGTGTCCGGCGACAGGCCGAATTTCGCCAGCGGGATCTTCCTCTTCGGCTGCTCCGGCGCGGCACTGCCGCTGTCATCGTCGCCTCCGAAAGTCTCCCTTGGCATGGATGGATATCCCTGTCCCGATTTATAAAAGTGTGCGGGCTCAGCCTACCTGATTTTAGCCAGCAGCCCGTTTATGTACGGCCCGTACGGCATGATGGCCGGCGTGATATGCAGGTGCCCCTCCTGTGCCTTCAACACCAGCAGGACCCCTGCGATTAAGGTCTCGTCCGTTAACTCGCCTAATCCCTGTACCGCCATGCCATCGGTTCCCAGCCTTCGTGACAAACACACGCGTGAGCCATTTTCCCGCATCCGATTCAGGACGTTCACAATCCGGGCGACCAGGCTCCTCTGCGTCAGCATCCAGTTGTCATCGCAGCTTGCCGTTCTGTTCCCTCCTGAAGAAAGGTAATACGCCCCTTCTCTGACTGCAGTCCTGATGAAGCGGGCGCCTCCTACTTCAAGCGGGCGTGACCCTTCTTCCATCACACGGAGCAGATTTATGCAATCAAGATAATACGTACCGTACATGTACTTGGTATCGGCGTTCAGCCTGGCCTCGGCAACTTCGAACCATTGCCCGGCCCCTATGCTGTCGCTGTAATAAAATATGCGAACCCCCTCCCCGGGCAAGCTCTCGCCGAGGTCGAACGCAGGCCCCAGGACTTCGGCCGGGGAAGGCGGCGCTGCGGAGGTGCATCCTCCGGGCGGCATGTACTTGAGCAGTATGAAATTCCCGTCGCCACGGAGCCGTTCTACCTGCATACTCTTTTCAGCGGCATAATCATAGACCGTTCCAGATGATGCGCCATCCACCCTCCTGGCGAACAGCAGTTCCAGGTTGCGGGCGCCACCACCGGCCATCTTCTTAATGTGCTCAACGGCAGGCTCGCACTTGTCCCTGGCAAAACCCAGCAGTATCCTGTCCCCCATATTGCAGCGTTCAAGAACCCTTCTTTCAACAGCCATGCTATCACTCCCAATCACAAATCGTTTATTACATGATTTAAACCTTTTTATCAATCCCCAGCGCGCCTGAATGGCGATAAGTTAAAAGCACTCCCGCACGAATATGCGCCATGGCTAATTCCTACGACGTGGTCATAGTTGGCGCAGGCCCTGGCGGGCTTTCCTGCGCCAAAAGCCTTTCCGGCTCAGGGCTGCGCGTGCTCGTGCTGGAAAAGAACTCCGCGCTTGGGAAGAAGATCTGCTCAGGAGAAATCAGCTCCAAGGTCATCCCCGGATCGAATCCGTCGTCAATATTCAAGGGAGCGCAGGAATGGAAGACGGTCGGCGTCGGCACAGCGAAGGGCGTGCACCACATGTCCTATGGCCGCCCCTACCTGTGGACGGTGGGCCGTTATGAGTTCGAGAACTGGCTGCGCGGCGGCTGCGACGGCAACACGGACGTGCGGCTGGCCGAGCCCGTAACAAAAATAACGCCAGAATACGTGGAGACGGCGAAAGGCCGCTACCGCTACAGATACCTGGTGGGCGCAGACGGCTCGTTCTCCTCTGTCCGCCCCTTCCTCAGGCTGCCCATGGAGCACATAGTCGGCCATGCGTTCCACTTCGTGCTTGACCGGCCGTCAGAGGAGTTCCGCGTCTACTGGCTCCCGGAGGTTTTCACCCACGGCTACGGTTATATGATGTCCAAGAACAAGGGCCAGGCGATGGTGGGCGGCGCGATGGCGCACGTATCGCAGCATGCGGTGCTCGCCCCGCGGGTCAAGGACTGGGTGAAGGCGGAGTTCGGCCTTGACATAAAATCGCTCCGCAGCGAGGGCTACAGGGGCAACGCGGACTACCGCGGCTGGAAGTTCGGAAACGTTTTCCTGGTCGGAGATGCCGCCGGGCTGCTCAACCCGGTGACGACCGAAGGCATATACTATGCGGTCAAGAGCGGAGAAGGCGTCGCCAGGCACATCCGCAACGACCCTGAGGGCGCCCGCATCATGTCGCGCCTCGCGTCCACGCACCGCGCGCAGGTGTTCCTGTTCGACCTGTTCACGAATCCGTCGCTGCCATTCTGCTGGTTCGTGCAGTGGCTCCTTGAAGACCCGCGAAAAGGGATAAGAAGGGGGATTTTCGACTACGTCTTCTGGCGCTTCATGGACGAGTAGAGCTATTTTTTCCTGGTTGCGGCGGCGTTCGGCCTCTCCATTGCGTGCGGCAGGGCGGCACGTTTTCTCATGTCAGGCCTCCTGCCTGCAATCTCCTTGAGATACCTCTTTATCAGGCGCTCCATTTCCGGCACGATCCGATCCCTGCCATCGACCTGCCCGATGCATCCCGGAAGCGTCTTAGAGGTCATGACAAAGT
>CAZYGF010000078.1:0-4990 GCA_964647575.1 Microcaldota archaeon | reverse complement strand
ACTGCAATGCCGTACAAGATTGCCAGCACGACTCCTCCGTAAATGAATGCGTTAGCCACGCTTTCCTTGCCTTCCAGGTTCATGAGTGCAGTTCCCATGCCGCCAACGGCGCATAACAGCCTGATTGCAGCCTTCACTAGCTTCTCTTCACGCGTGACTCCTGAATATATTACGTGCTCGTCATCGGAGTCTATCACGTATTTCCCTCCCTCCTCAGCGTACCTGTTGGACCTGATTGCGGGGACTTCGGCGACGTCAGCCACAAGCTGTTTCTTGGCCCTCTGCAAGGTGGCGCGCGCCGTGGGCAGCATGTCCGGCTGCGTCTTCAGCAGATTAAGATGACCCCTCAGCAGCCTGAGCTCGAAGCTGGTCGGGCCCAGCCCCGCCTTACGTGCGTCTGCCCGGGCGTGTTTAACCTCCCTGAGCATCCCTGTCGTGATATTCATATCATCCCCCATCCTTGCCGGCCCCTGGCCAGCGGCCATTTTCAGCGTAGTGCGACATCTGTCGTTAAGTATCTCTAATTGTGTAATCTTTATGGGGAGTTGAATTTATTAAGTTATCTGGAAAAAGCGCAGCCTTTCCTGCCGCCACCCTCTTCATTGCCGGAGATTGCGTTCCGCTATGACTGCGTCCGCCGTTGCGGCATCCACCTTTGCCAGGAGGTAATGATACCCCGACTCGTGCTTGTGGATGAACTCGCCCTTCCCCGCATCCGGCCTGAGGCTGCCCTTATCTATCGAGCCGCATATCCACCTGCCCACCACCCCGACAACTTCGTTCGTGTTCGCCTTCTCCCTGATAAGGTAGACCGCGTTCCCGGACATGATTATGCAGGTCTGCGTGGCGCAGTCCAGCAGCGGCGGCTTGCCCGCTATTTCGTTGCCCGTGCCTGCTGGTAGTGTGACCGTTTTACTTTGCTGCATATCACTGCCTCTGTTGTTAAGTATTTATACTCGTGTATCATTAATCAGGGGATTGAGTTTATTAAGTTATATGGAAAATTTACCCCATGGCAACCAGTTGCAGAAAGAGCGCAGTCTTCAGGCCGTCCCATGCGGTGGAAGGCGTGCTGTTCGAGGAAGACGTGATAAGGAAGGAGAAACGCAAGGATCCGCCGCGTAAGGCGCTGTCAGCTTTCCGCGCAGCCCCTGACAGGTACAGCTTCGCGCATCTCGCGAAGGTGCTTGTGAGCGGCGAAAGGGTGGAGATGCTCGGCGCGGTCGACAGGCTGCGCGGCCGCTCGCGGGTGCTGGCTGAGCTCGCATGCTTCTCAACGTTCCAGTTCGTGCGGCTGGCCGCGGTGTCGCACCTGACCAACGACTCGGAGGCGCTGGCGGACGTGGCCAAGTACTGCCCCCACGACGACACGCGCGCCTCGGCGATGGACGAGCTCTCGTCCGACCGGGCGTACCTGCTGGACATAGCCTGCTCATCATTGTTCCGCGACACGAGGCTGAAGGCGGTCTCCATGCTGTCAGACTCAGACATGCTCGCGAAGGTCGCGTCACGCTCGCCGAACGCGGACTCGTGCAAGGCCGCCCTGCAGCGCATAGGCGGCAATGCGGCGGCGCTGCGGAAGGTTTCCGAGGAGTCGCCATACCGCAAGGTCCGCATGGCCGCGGTGAAAGGCCTCTCGTCGCACGTGCCTGCTCTGTGCTCCCTGCTCATAAGCTCCAGGCATCCTGACCTCAGGAAGAAGGCGGCCCTGCTGCTTTCCTCTTCGGTGGAGGAGCTGGACGACGTGGACGCGCTCACGGAGATAGCCAAGCTCTCAGCCAGCGCAGACGTACGCTATCTCGCGGTCGGCAGGCTGTGGAAGCACCCCTCGGCGCTGCGCCGGGTGGTCGGCGAGTCGCGCTACCGCGACGCGCGCTCCACCGCCCTCATGCTGCTTTCGGACGCGGTGGCGCATCTTGATGATGCTGACCTGCTCGCGGACGTGGCAATCCTGTCGCCCTACAGGGACTGCAGGTCAACTGCCATAGAGCGGCTGGTCGGCCAGAGCGCCGCCCTGCTTTCCGTCGCCTCTAAATCGCGGTTCAGGGATGCCCGCATGCTCGCGCTGGACAAGCTGAAAGGCGACGTGCCTGCGCTGAAGAGCGTCATACGTCTCTCTAAATACAGCGACACGCGCATGCAGGCCCACAGGATAGTGGCCAACCCTGAAGTGTTCGAGTCAGAGCTCGCCAGGATACTGGGCTGACGCGTTATCCGGCCGCTGCGGCGTCCCCTGAGATCGTGGCTGTCGCCACGTTGGAGTCGGCCGACTGCTGTCCTGCCATGTCCCTTGCCTTCACCGTGTAGGCGTAGGTCTCCCCAGGGGCCGCGCTCCTGTCCACGTAGGACACCGAGCCGGTCGTGGCCAGCAGGGTGAACATGCCCAGGCTGGTGGCGCTCCTGTAGATGCTGTAGGACGAAATCGCGCCCGAGGGCCTGGACCACGAGAGGTATATGGAGTCATGCCCAGCGCTCGCCCTGAGGTCGTTTATGCGCGGTGGCGGCTGGCTAATCAGGTAAATCGAGTCATGCACTGTCCCGGTCCCGTAGTCGTTCATGCACTGGTAGTATATTGTCTTCTGGCCGTCATCGCCGCGGAGGGTGAACTTCAGGCCCGAACTATAATCCGTCCAGTCGGTCCAGTCGTAGCTGTCCTGCCTGAGCCTGCAGGCGGACGCGCCATCCTCGCGGAGCCTCAGCGTCACCTTGGTCGACGTGGTGTACTCGTCGCCGTCGTTTATGCTTATGCTCATGTCAGACGGCGGGCTGGGCGGCACCGGCGAGTATATTATGCCGGCACTGGCAGTGCCTATGTCATCGTTGTTCTTCTTCCTGCAGTTGTAATAGACCGTCTTGCTGCCCTGTTCCTGCGTGAGCGTCCACTGCTTCCATGTGGTGTACGGCTCCCAGGCGCCCCAGGAATAGCCGTCGTTGGAATACCTGCACTGGGCAGCCGCGAACGCATAGAGCCCGAGCGTCACGTCCCTGCTGTTCGTCCAGCGCGCGTCATTGTTTATGCTGATTGCGATGTAGGGCGGCGGCGTGGTGTCCAGTATTATGGTGTCGCTGGCGCTGTCTGACATGGTGCCGCCGCTGCTCCTGCACTGGGCGTAGACCCGCTTCGTCCCGTCGCCAGGCGTAAGCGTCCATTGGGTGGCCGCGGCATAGGGGAACCAGTTGCCCCAGGTCGTGCCGTCGTTGGACAGCCTGCAGTCCTGGGCCAGTTTCGCGGTTATGTGCGCGCTGACAGTCTGGGTGGCTGTGTATCCCGAGCCGTCGGCCAGGGACAGCGAGACGTCCGGCTTGTCAACCACCGCGAAAGTCACCGACTGGCTTGTCTTGAGCGCCTTGTCCGAGCATTCCAGCCCGAGCAGGTGCGTTCCCGGAGCCGCGTATACGGTTATCCTGGTCTCCTGCCCCAGGGCGACAACGCCGATGGCGATGGGGCTGCTGTCCACGGTTCCGCTGCACGTTGCGGTGAGCGCAGCCGTGTCTGCCGAATCGGTCACGGTGAATGCCAGGTCGAAGCTGCCTGCGTACTGCCCGTTCTGGACCGGGCTGGACATGGTAATCCTGGGCGGCTGGGTGTTGAGGTAGATGGCTGCGGAAACAGGCTGTGCCTTATTGCCGATGTCGTCGCTGCACTGGTAGAAGACGTCCTTCGGCCCGTCGCCGCCCGGAACCGTCCAGGCTTTCACTGTCGAGTATGCCTCCCAGTCGCTCCATGCGCTGCCGTCGTTGGAGAACCTGCACTGGCTCGCGCCGGTTGCCGAAAGGGAAAGCGTGAGCGTCTTCTCTGACGTGTAATTGGTCCCGCCGTTTATGGTTATCGCGAGGTCCTTGGGCGGGGTGATTTTCGCCGTTGCGCTGGCCTTGGCACCGGCGCTCTCCTTGCCGCTCGCGTCCACCGCTTTGACGGTGTAGTAATACGTCATCCCGTTGACGACCGAGGCGTCAGCGTATGCCGTCTCGCCTACGATGAGCTTCGTGTTGAGCCTTATGCCTTCGCCGGCCGCGTCAGTGCTCCGGTAGACCGCATAGCCAGCGGCCCCGTCAGCCGCAGACCAGCTGACCTCAATACCGCCGGCGGCCTGTTTCGCCACGGCGTTGGACGGCCCGCCTGCGCACCCGAAAAGAAGACAAAACGCCAATATGCCGAATAGTCCCAGCCAGTATCTCATGCTCATCCCTTCTGCACTAGCCCGTGATGGATTAAATATGTTGCGGGTCGGGCTGGTTTTTATTCATCGCTGGTGAAGCAGGATATGGATGATCCAAAGCCCCGATGAGCGGACTACATTACCCAAGCTGGCGAGGGGCTGCGGGGACTGGTTTTGTTCACTTGCCGGCCGCTTCGCGTCCGGCGTGAACCACGTGCCGAATCATGCGGGACTTGCTGCCTGTTGCTGCTCATCGTATGCCACCCTGTAGCTTCCCACGACCTTCAGGAAGGTCGTCAGGTGCCCGACCGCCTCGAGCGCGTTCCGGACCACGTCCGACTTACGGTCGCCTTCGAAGTCCACGTGGAAGACGTATTCCCAGGATTTTTCCCTTGTCGGCCTGGAATTTATCTGCGTGAGGTTTATGTCCCTCCTTGCGAATTCCCCGAGCATCTTGTAGAGCGCGCCCGGCTCGTGGTTGAGGCCCAGTACAAGCGACGTCTTGCAGGGGCCGCTGCCGTTGATGCGCATCATGCGCCGCACATCCTCTTCCTCCTTCGTGCGGGCTATGAGAAGGAACCTGGTGCAGTTGCCTTTCTGGTCCTCTATGCCGCGCTCGAGGATGGGCATGTCGTAGCGTGTGGCAGCGTCCTCGCTGGCGATGGCCGCGGCGTCAATCATCCCCTTCGCCTTCAGCATCTCCACGGCCGCTGCGGTATTGCCATACTCGGTGGCTTCATAGCCCCTGGCCGTGATGTAGCCCCTGCACTGGGCGAGGGCCTGCCAGTGGGAGTAGACCTTTTTGATTCGGTCCATCGTAGTGCCGGGAT
>CAZYGF010000077.1:0-5004 GCA_964647575.1 Microcaldota archaeon | reverse complement strand
CATGCCGGCCAGGGAGAGCGATGCGGCGATACGCAAGCTCCTCAGGCAGATGAAGCTCACGGATAGGGCGGATACCATGGCATCGCGCCTGTCCGGCGGCATGAAGAAGCGGCTGAACATCGCATCCGCCATAGTCCACGAGCCGAAGATAATATTCCTGGACGAACCCACGGTTGGCCTCGATCCGGTTGTGCGCAAGGAGATATGGGCGCTCATAGAGGCGCTCCATTCCGAGGGCAAGACCATAATCATAACGTCTCACTACATGGACGAGGTCGAGCGGCTGTGCCACAGGGTCGCGATAATGTATGCAGCGAGGCTGGTGGCCAGCGGAACGCCTGCCGAGCTGAAGGCGAAGTACAAGCTCAAGCAGATGGAGGATGTCTTCGCCGAAGTGGCGAAGCAGGTGTATTGATGAAATTCTTTTCTGCCATGCGCAAGGAGCTGCTGGAAATCATGCACGACCGCACCATGCTGGCAGTGCTCGTCATATTCCCGATTTTCATAATGGCCTTCATGGGAAGCTCGTTCCGCTCCATGGAAATCGTAGGCCTGCCCATCGGAGTGGCCGGAGCCGCCAACACCACGTTCGCGGCTGCGCTTTTCAGCAGCATAAACCAGTCGCACGCCTTCAATCTCCAGAGCTTTCCGTCGGAAGCTGAGGCCCTGGACGCGTTCAGGAACGGCCGGCTGAGGGCTGTCATAGTGGTCCCGCCGGACTTCGACAGGAACATCATGCAGGGCAGCGGCTCGGAGGTACGCGTGTTGGTGGACAATTCCGACCTGGCGCTGGAGCAGGCGATGCTCGCCGCCATGTCCTCGGTCATCCAGGCCTCGTCAGTGAACATAACCAGGGGCTACGTCTATTCCGCCTGGGAAGACCTGAAGGGCCTCAACGCCTCTGCGGCTTCGCTCAGCGAACAGATAGCCACCACAAAAAGCAGCATGGAAGAGACGAAAACGAGCCTTGCGGCGGTACGCGGAAGGATAGATGAGCTGAGCATATCCACGCTGGAGGAGACACTGGGCAACGCGTCCGGCGACGTATCAGGCATGCACCAGGTGCTCCTGCAGCAGAAGGGGGCGCTGGCCAACATTTCCACAAGCAGCGGCACGCTTTTCAACCAGAGCGACGCGTTCCTGGCCAACGCCACCGGTGCGGTCAACCAGTCCATTGCAAGCGTGGGCGATACGTATTCAAAGCTATCATCCCAGACGGCCGGCCTGAACAACAGCCTGCACACCCTTGACGCGTCCATAACAGGCCTGGGGTTCATAAAGAACGCCACACCGGACAACCTCACCAGGGCCGCCCTGGACCTCAACATAGCCGGGCTGCGCAGCCTCAGGAACGACACCGCGACGCAGATGGCGAACGCCCAGGACGAGATGGCGTCGCTCCGGGAACTGAACGCCACGCTGCAGAACACGTCCGTGGCCCTTGCGGATTATGCAGCTGCCATATCGGCCGCGAAAAACGACTCTGCGGCGCTGGAGGGGATGGAAACGACTCTGGATGATGCCGCCGGCGCCCTTGACAGCCTGAACGCCTCGTTCAGCGGCGCGCGGACGCAGGTAAGCAAGCTGAAGGCCCTGCTGGCAGACATAAACTTCACCAGCGCGCAGATAGAGGGGACATTGGATGCTGCGCTGGCACAGGCGTCGTCGGTCGAAACCCTCATAGCCTCGCTTGAAGGCACCGTCGCAGAGCAAACAGGCAAGGACCCGGCGCTGATAGCATCGCCGCTTTCGGTGAAGGTGGAGGGCCAGTATGTGCGGCAGAGCTTCGTGGACTTCATCATGCCGCAGGTAATCTCGGTCTCCCTGCTGCTCTCCTGCTTCCTGCTCGGCTCGGTGAGCCTGGTGCGGGAAAGGACGAGAAAAACGATAATACGCGTGCTGCTGGCGCCTGGCGGATTCGTCAACCTGGTGGCCGGAAAAATCGCGACGCTCATGCTTCTTTCGTTCGGACAGGTGGCCATAATACTGCTGGTGGCTTCACTGGCATTCGGGGTGAGGGTGCCGGACGACTGGACGCTGCTCATGTGGGGCACGGCAATATCGTCGCTTGTCCTTTCCTCAATCGGCGTGCTCATTGGATTTTATGCGAGAAGCGAATCCGCTGCCATCCAGGGCTGCCTCCTAATCGCCATACCCATGCTTTTCCTCGGCAACATCGTGTTCTCCCCGGACCTGCTGCCGGCGTATACGCAGGTACTGCAGCAAATCCTCCCGCTCGCGCACGTGACCAGCATATTCAAGGTCGTGCTTGTCACCGCCGGAAACCCGGCGGCAGACGTGATGGCGCTCCTGTCCTATTTCGTCCTGCTGATGGTATTGCTCGCCTACGTCGTGGTGAAACGGCGGGACATAAGCCACTACACGTGAGAGGCCGCAAGAGCAAGTGTTTTATCCTTTTCATAGCCTTATCCCGCTATGCAGGACTTCACGGTCACCCCCTGGGAAGTGAGCGGCGACATAGACTACGACAAGCTCGTCAGGCAGTTCGGCACGAGCAGGATAGACGACAATCTCCGCAGCCGGCTGAAGGCCGCATGCGACGAGTTCCATCCGATGCTCAGGCGCGATTTCGTCTTCTCGCACCGCGACCTCAACCTTGTCCTGGACGACCATGAGAAGGGGAGGGGGTTCTTCCTTTATACAGGCCGTGGGCCGAGCAAGAGCATGCACATCGGGCATCTGGTCCCGCTCATATTCACGAAATGGCTGCAGGAGAAGTTCAAGGTCAACCTGTACATAGAGATAACCGATGATGAGAAGTTCCTCTACCGCAGGGAATACACCTGGAAGGACATCGGGGAGAGCGCGCACGACAATATACTGGACATAGCCGCCGCGGGGTTCGACCCCCAGCGGACCTTCATCTTCAGAGACAGCGAATACGTGAAGAACGTCTATCCTCTGCTGCTGAGGACGGCAAGGAAGATAACGGGCTCGACCGTCAAGGCGGTGTTCGGCTTTGACGATTCCACCAACATCGGGCTCTCGTTCTATCCCGCATACCAGGTCATACCTTCTTTCTTCGAGAAGAAACGGTGCCTGATACCCTGCGCCATAGACCAGGACCCGTATTGGCGGGTGCAGAGGGACGTGGCAGAGTCGCTCGGCTTCCACAAGACCGCGGCCGTACATACGAAATTCCTTCCCCCGCTGCAGGGCGTGAGCGGCAAGATGAGTTCGAGCGCGGGCCAGGAGACCGCCATATTGCTGACCGACGACGAGAAAACAGTGAAGAACAAGATAAACAAGTACGCGTTCTCAGGCGGGAGGGCGACCATTGAGGAGCATAGGAGGCTGGGCGGCAACCCGGATGTAGACGTTTCCTACCAATGGATGAAGATACTTTTCGAGCCTGATGATAAGAAGCTGAGAACGGTGCACGACGACTACCTCGCGGGCAGGCTGCTCACAGGCGAGCTGAAGGCCATGCTCATAGACCGCATAAACGTGTTCCTGAAGCAGCACAGGGAGAAAAAGAAGAAGGCTGAGAAAGAAGTGGACACCTTCATGTACAAGGGAAAGCTCGCGAAGGAGATGTGGGCCAGGACCTACGAGTGAAGCTTGAACTGGCTGCCAGGGGGCTGCATCAGGGCTTCCATGGCCTCAAAAATGCGTGGTTTGCTCTCTTTACTGACGCTGGCGCAGAACGAAGCCACCTTGCCCCAGCGGATGCTGTCCGCTTCATCCGATGTTTTGGCGAAACCGCCATATGCCAGGAGCCGGGCCGCGTAGGCCGGCGCATAGGCATGGAAATATGTGATGCCCTCTTCTATTTTATCGACTAGGGCTGCCATGGTGAGAAAGGTCCCGATTTTCTTGCCCCTGAAACCATCTGCAACTACCAGGTCAAGGACCTCTGCAGCCGCCGGCCTGTGCGCATCGATATACGCGGCGGGAAGGCGGAACAGCTCTGCGGTCCGCACAACCTCCCGCGATGGCGGAAATTTCCTGATGCCGACCAGGCCGACCACCTGATCGCCTACCTCGGCTATCCGGTAGTCGCGCTTATGCGCTGTTTTTTGGATATTTCCAGAGCGGTAAGCCGCCAGTTCGTTTTCATAAAGCTTGGTGGCGAAGTCAGGGATCGGAGAGGCTATTTTGAAGCTCCTGTTGAGGAGATTGGAGCAGCTGCTGGAATCCCTCGGCTCGAATTTCCTCACTGTCACCGTCACGCCGCTCTTAAGCTTGAATTCTTCCATCATTGAATGCACCTCAAGTATTGTTATTCTAAATAATAATAAGTGGAGATATAGTTTAAAATGTATGCGAACCGCCAGAACCGGGAAAAGAAAAATCAGGCGCCCTGGTCTAATCCCAACGCCCGGTTGTTTTCCTCGATTTTCCCGCATGTGGCTGTGAAGTTTCTCGTTATTATCACCGAGCTGACGGCCATCATGAAGAACGCCGATGTGGAGAACAGCCAGTCGACGAACCTGGTTGGATTGGTCGGGACGAGCGCAGCCAGGCCAACGGCAAAGGCGACGCGCACGCCCTGCAGCCAGATGAAATGCGACTCTATGACGCCCCACACCTGGCCCACGTACCCACCTGTAGTAGTGGCTGGATGGTTCTCCTGGCTGGGCTTGAACATACGCAGCGGCCTGAACTCATCCAGAAACCCCCTGAGGTCATCGCGCCAGCTTCCACTGACCGTGCCACGGAGCACGGTTTTTTGCCAGATGAAGCGGAAGCCGGGGTATTCCACAGCTATGGCAGCCAGTGTGGCAGCTACGACTGCAACTGCTGCCAGAAATGGGCGGACAGCACCGTGGGACAGCGAAACCACGGCTTTCATTGTGAAGGTGTAGACAGGGATGGAAACGGATTCCAGGATGCCGAATGCACCGCTGTATGCTGCTCCGCTCGGCTTCCTGGCCATGGCTTCCTTTCCCTTTTTCAGGCGCTGGACAAGGAGCGAAATGGGGTAGAGGTGGCCGTAGATCAAGCTGCAGCTTATCACAGGGCCGACCTTAACCGGCTGGC
>CAZYGF010000076.1:0-5006 GCA_964647575.1 Microcaldota archaeon | reverse complement strand
CTCCAGGAGCGGAATTCGAAACTGAGATGCTTCCGCCTGACGAGCTCGCCCGCTCGCTTGCCAGCGCCGATTTCATAGTCTCCTCAAGGATGCACCCCATAGTCCTGGGCAGCCTCTCGGCGACGCCGTTCTTTGCCCTTGGATGGGAGTTCAAGCTCGATGAGACCGCGCGCATGCTCGCATGCCCTGGCTGCTCGCTCAGCGCCGCATCGCTGGACGATGGCGCGGTGGCGCGGGTTCTCGACGCGTTCCGCAGGAAAGACGAGCTGCGCCGGGGAATAGCGCTGCGGCTTCCGGCCCTGCGCGGCAAGGCCATGGCGAATATCGGCATACTCGCGGAAAACCTGAGGTCGTGGGGATACGAAATTGAAGCACAGAACGCAGAGGCCGGAACATGAGCGCCAGGCGCGCCCCCGTCACCTGCCCAGCCCCTCCTCAATGAATGCGCATATCTCAGAAACCTTCGCGGGCGGCTGGCGCTTCGCTATGGCTATC
Source organism: Microcaldota archaeon (assembly GCA_964647575.1). GTDB lineage: Archaea > Micrarchaeota > Micrarchaeia > Anstonellales > Bilamarchaeaceae > Bilamarchaeum. The sequence continues at coordinate 4,511 of CAZYGF010000076.1, read as the reverse complement.
CCATCCGGGTGGTGCCCGCCGGTCTGGTTAGCGCGCACAGTGTCCCATCCGTTCCTGCGCGTCTCCTCTGCATCGGTGAATCCGTGGTCGCTGAGGATGAGGAAGTCCTGCTTCTCAAGATAAGGCATCAGCTTCGCGAGCGCCCTGTCTATGCTCTGGTAGTGCTTCAGCAACAGCTCAGGCTTGTGCCACAGCATGTGCTGCGCCCGGTCGGTTTCCGGGAACACGACCGCGACCAGGCCCGCCTCGCCATGCTCTATCGCGGCGATGGCGTCTGCCGTGAGCTTCGCTGTGCTGCCGTACATCTCATCTTCGGTCACGGACAGCACGACCTTTTCCCATCCGCTGAGCTCGTAATTGTGGTTCAGGGGCGGAAGCGCCACTGGCACGCACATCACGATCGCGCGCCCCACCCTGTCCCAGATGAAAATCCTTCTCGCCAGCAGCTTCTCCCTTTCCCCCTTGTCCATCACGAAATGCCTGATGCCGTGCTGCTCCGGCGTAAGGCCGCTGAAGATTGTAGCCCAGGACGGCCCGGAATGCACAGGGCGGACGTCGCATTCAAGGGTGGTGTGTTTATACCTGCGGAGCAATGCGGCGAAGGCCGGCAGGGCGTGCAGGTTTGGCCTGATGACGGACCATGTGGCGCCGTCAAGGCCTAGCACTATCATGGCACAATCCCCGCCGCCACTATCCTGCCATCCTTGGAAAGCACGAAGCGCCCGGTGGGCGGCATGTCCGCGAACCTCTCCAGCATCAGCGGCTTCTCCAGCTCGAGCTCCACCTCTCCGCCTTCGAACATGCCGACGCGCCCAGCTCCCTTCACCGGCTTAGCGCCGGAAATGGGATTGAGCTTCTCCATGATTGCGCTGATGCGCGCCATGCTCTCCTGCGTCGCGGATGTGAGGTGCACCGCGTCAAGCACGTCCAGGTGCGAGCCGAAGCAGAAAATCCGCGCCCGCAGCTTCTTTACCGGTCGTGCATGCGGGCCTGCGGCCATGCAGACGCAGCCGCGCCCCACTGCGAGGGTAGGGCTGAGCTTCAGCCCCACGTTCTGGCCGGCGTGGGCGCTGTCGCCCTGCCGCCCGGCTACGTACATCTGCGCTATCTTCGCCTTCGCGCCTGCGGGCTCCACCTCTATCTCGTCCCCGGTCGCCAGTTTCCCGGTTTCCAGCCTGCCTGCGACCACGTCATCATAAACATCCTGCACGAACATCCTTGCCGGAAGCCGGAGGAGCTCTGCGTCGGCGTCGAAACGGGAAAAGTCCTCCATGTGCTCCATGACCGTTTTGCCCTCATACCATGGCATGGCCCTGGAGCGCACGAGCAGGTTGTCCCCGTTCATGGCGGACACCGGCACGAAGCTGAGCTTCGCGGCGTCAAAGCCCAGGCCTGCGAGCGTATCCTCCATGGCGGCCTTCAGCGCTGCGAATTCCTTCCCACCATGGCCCACGGCGTCCATCTTGTTCACCGCGACCACCAGCCGCTCTATGCCGAGGAGCCTGGCAAGATAGGCATGGAGCCTTGTTTCGCTCTCCAGCCCCTCGCTGGCAGAGACGACGAGTATCGCCGCGTGCGCCAGCGACACGCCGCTGAGCATGTTCTTCACGAGCTCCCTGTGGCCGGGGACGTCTATGAGCTCGTAAATCACGCCGCCGTGCTTCACCTGGGCGCGCGTAGTATCAAGCGTGAACCCTCCTTCCCTTTCCTCTTCGAAGCTGTCCAGCAGGAATGCATATTCGAAGTTCTTGCCCAGCGCCTTGGACGTGGCAATCGCTTCGTTTATGCGGTCCTGGGTGATGGAATGCGTGTCGTGGAGCAGCCTGCCTATTAGCGTGGACTTGCCGTGGTCCTTGTGGCCCATGAGCGAAATCCTGACGAAGCGCATATCACATGTACCCCAGCGCGCGCAGGCGCTGCATCACGTTCTCGCGCTCCTTGTCCTGCATCCTGCCAGAGCGCTCGGCGATGTCCGTGCCCTGCAGCTCTGCTATTATGTCGTCTATGCTGGCCGCGCCCGAATCCACCGACACCGTGCACTGGGTGCAGCCCAGGCTCCGGTAGCGCTTTCCGCCCCTTGAGAAATAGAGCGGGTTCACCGGGATGCCCTCCTGCTTCACGTAGCGCCAGACGTCAATCTCGTTCCACTGCAGCAGGGGGTGTATGCGGACGTGGGAGGTGTTCTCGAACCTGGTGGTGTAGTCCCAGATTTCCGGCGGCTGGTCCTTGTAGTCCCATCTGAATTCCGTGTCGCGCGGGGAGAAGTAGCGCTCCTTCGCGCGTATGCCGTGCTCGTCCCTCCTTATGGAGACGATGAGGCCGTCGAACCCCCGCTCGTCAAGCACCTTCTTCAGCGCATCCGTCTTATTCGAGCCGCAGCATCTCACGCCTGAAAGGTCGTCCTTGATGATGCTCTTCGCCACTATGAGCTCCATGCCCCATTCTTCCGCAAGCCGCTTCCTGAATTCGTAGGTCTCAGGGAAGTCTATGCCGTTGTCTATGTGTATGACCGGGAACGGGACTTTTCCGAAGAACGCCTTCCTCGCCATGGCAAGCATGGCAGTGGAGTCCTTGCCCATGCTCCAGAGCCCGGCCAGCTTCCTGAACCGCGCCTTGGCCTCGCGCAGCACGTAAACGCTTTTCTCTTCCAGTTTTGCCAGGTCCTGCATCTCTGCCATCAATCCACCGTCAATCCATGTATCCAAGGGCCCGCAGCCTCTCCTTGATTTTCGCCTCGTCCTCGCCGCTCATGGCCCCGCCCTCTTCCTCGGCCAGCAGCTCCTTGAGCACGAAAATCACGTAATCCGAGACCGAAGCGAATTCCGAGCCCTTTATCCTGTCCTCCAGCTTCCTGTAGAGCGGCGCCGGAATGGTTATCTTCCCCTGGTTCTCCGTGCGATCCATGGCATGCACCATTATTCTACTTGATTGCAATCATTAAAAAGACAGACGGGTTTAAGTGCAAAATATGGATGGCGAAGAGGTACCGCAGCATGCCAAGGAAGTGGCGAAAGGCAGCTTCTGGAGCCTTGCCGGCAACGTCTTCTTCAACCTCATGTCCTTCTTCTACGTGGTGCTGGTCGCCCGCGCAGTGTCCCAGGACGACGTCGGCCTCTTCTACCTCTCGCTGAGCGTCATCTCGCTCATAGCGATCTTCGACGACCTCGGCCTGGGGAGCGCCCTTGTGCGCTACGTGCCGTTTTTCGAAGGGAGGAACGAGAAGGGCAAGGTCAGGAGCCTCCTGCAGGCCAGCTATGTGGCTGTGACGGTTTCTGCGCTCGCACTCACTGCGCTCCTGTGGTGGCAGGCAGACTTCCTGGGAATCTTGTATCACAGCCCCAGGCTTCCTGACTGCATAAGGATGCTCTCCGCGTTCCTCCTCCTGACAAACCTGCTCAAGCTCAACACCACCTACCTGCAGTCGCGTGCGGACATCCGCTCCCAGCAGGTGGTGAACAACGCCCAGAATCTCCTCAAGCTCGTTCTCTCGGCGCTCTTCATCTGGCTCTACGGGCCGACCTTCGTCTCCCTGGCGGCAGGCCTCATCGGCTCCCAGCTGCTTGCGCTGGCGCTTGCGTTCCTTCTTGTGTCCAGGCGCAAGGCAGACCTGCCTGCGGCCGGAGGCTTCTCTGCCTCCCAGTTCATCAGGGAGATAATCCCGTTCGGCCTGATGCTGAGCGTCGTCCAGTCAATGAACGCACTCCTGACGTCGCTGGACAAGGTCCTGCTGGGCTATTTCCTGGCGCCGTCGCTGGTCGCGAGCACGCTCGCCATCTATTCGCTGGTCACAGCGCTGGCCGGGGTCATCCTAACGTTTTCAAGCTCCATAGGCGCGATTTTCCTGCCTGTCATGTCGCGGCTGTTCGGCAGGAACGACTTTGAGCACATGCGCGCGGCCGCGGCCACTGCCCAGCGATGGTGCCTTTTCATAACCATGCCGGTCGCCATCGTCTTCATCGCGTTCCCGGCCGATATCGTCGCCATGCTCTACGGAACCCCCTACGCGGCCGGCGCCCCGGTCCTCGCGCTCTTCGCCTTGGCCCTGCTGGTGCGGTCCGTTTCGTCCATGCCAGTCCTCGCGCTGGCGGCCATGAGGCTTGTGAAGCTTGAGATGAAAGTGCTGGTCGTGGCGGTATCGTTCGATGTCGCCCTCAATCTTCTCCTCCTGCCGGTGTTCGGCATGATGGGGGCTGCATTCTCCCTTCTGATGACCTCGCTGCTGCTGGTGGCGATATACCACTATTATGCCAACCGTCTTTTCGGCTACCTGCCGCCCGCCGAAATCTACAAGATGGCCGTCGCAGGCCTGGTGACGCTGCTGCTGGTGGCATTCCTGAGGCCGCATGCGATGGCCATCCTGCCCTGGCTCCTCCAGTTCACCCAGGCAGGTGACGGCACTGTACTGCAGAAGGTGCTTTACCTAGGTTTCCTGGGCGGCCTCACCGCGCTCTCAGGCGCTATTTTCGTTTACGCCTCATTCTTCCTCAGGTGCTTCAGGAAGGAGGACGTTT
>CAZYGF010000075.1:0-5006 GCA_964647575.1 Microcaldota archaeon | reverse complement strand
AGCGCGGCCAGGTCGCCGCGGAGTTCATGCTCTATACGACCGTGTTCATGTTCGTCGTCGTCGCCGCATTCGTCGTCATAAACCAGCTGCAGAGCAGCGAGATTCCGTTGCGCCAGAACACGGTCGCCAAGGAGACCGGGGAGGGCTTCGCCAACATAATCACGCTGGCGGTCAAGGGCGGCGAGGGCTTCAGCTACAGCTACGCGTTCCCCAAGACGATTTTCGGCCTTCCCTACGTCATAAACTTCAATGAGACCGCCGCCGGCAAGAACACGTTCATAATGGAATGGGCTGGGCCATACGGGAACTTCAGCTACTCCTATTCGTTGCCCGCCTACAACTACCGGCTGAGCGGCAAGTGCCTCTCCGGCAACGGGCTGGTGAGCAACCAGTGCTCCAACGTGCTGGTATTAAACAACGATGGTGAGAATCTTACGATAATACAGGGTGAATGAAATGAAGGGACAATATTTCAGCTTCGATGCAATAATCGCCGCGGTCATATTCGTCATGGCGCTGGTAGCTCTGCTTTCCTACTGGCACAGCGTGAAGTCGTACCTGGACTACCAGTCAGACCCGCTCTCGCGCGACGCGGTGCGCATCTCTAACCTTCTGTTCACGCCGCCGTCCCCGTCGCCAGACTGCCTGACCATGTCCAGGCTGGGCTTCTCCATCGGATGGGACGACCGGAGGATAAACTCCTCCATAGTGGACTGTGCATCCCTCATGAACACCGTCAGCCCTGAGTGGCTGAAGCAGAAGCTGGGCACGCCATACGACGTTTCCATCACCGTGAGGGACCTCTCGACCGACCCGGCCGCGGTCGTCGCGGTAATCGGCGGCTCTGAGGCTGACGTGAAAAACGCCAACGAAGTCGTGAAGATGCGCAGGCTGGCCACAATCGTGAAGGATGATGGCAGTACCTACCTCGCGGCGTTCGACCTGAGCCTTTACGTCCCGAAAACGGGCTAGAGGATAAGGAAAAGAAGAAAAAAGGGAAAGGCGGCGCCCCTACTTGGTCTTCGTGATTATCTCGATGTTGTCAGGCGCCTTGTTGACGTTGCCTATCTTTATGCCGATGAGCGTCTTCACGCCCTGCCTGGCTGCCAGGTCCACGAGCCGCTGGGTTATTATGCCGTCGAACACGATGGCATGCACGTCCTTGGTCTCGCCCAGCGCCTTTATCACGTCGCGCACAGGGACCTCAGATATCCTCTCGAGGCCGCTGTTGTAGAACCTCGCCCTGAGGGTGTTGCTGAGCTCTCCCAGCTCCTTCATCAGGCCGCCCTTGTCAACCTTGACGGGCGCCGGCGAAGGCCCCGCCGGCTCAGCCTCGCTTGGCAGCGGAGGCAGGAGGTTCGGCTCTTCCTTCCTGGGGTACGGTTCGCGTGGCATCTCCCTTGGCTGCTCGCGCGGCACAGGCGCGACCTGGGTGTAGGAGCCCCTGTCCACGACTATCCTGGCCTGGGAACGGTCGTCCTCGCGCTGGCGCGCTTCAAACTCACGGCTCGGGACCGGCTGGGCGGTATCCTCTGGGTTCTCCTGCCTGAACCTCGGAATCTCCTTCCTCATCCTCTCCGGAGCGCCCCTTCCGCCCTTGCCCGTCTGCTCGAACGGCACGCGGTTGCGCAGGTACTTTATCATCTCCTTGCGCGTGAGCTCCTCGACCTCCATGCCCGTGGGCGCGCGTGAGACGAAGTCTATGTCCACGCCTCCCTGGGCGAGCTCGTTGAGGATGATGTCCCCTCCCCTGTCGCCGTCAAGGAAAAGCGTTACCTCCTTCCTCTTCGACAGTTCCACTATGGTCCTGGTCACCTTCGCGCCGCCTATGGCGATGACGTTGGTGATGTCGTTCTTGAGCAGGTTTATCACGTCGGCCCTGCCTTCGACGAACACGACCTCGTTGTTCCTGTCTATGGTCGGCCCTGCCGGCAGCCTGTCCGGCCCGTATTCGACAATCTCGGCCGTCTTGACCTCGTCCCGCACCAGCTCGGAAATCTCCTTGCTTTCGGGGATTTCCGTCTTTATGAGCGTCTTGAGCAGGAGCTTGGCCCTGTCCACGAGAACCTTTCTCTTGAGGTTGCGGGTGTCCTCGACCTTGGTTATCCTCATCCGCGCCTCGCAGGGGCCGACCCTGTCGACCGTCTCGAGCGCAGCTGCGATTATGCACGTTTCAACCATGTCAAGGCTGCTTGGTATCTTTATGACCCCGGTGGTCCTGCCGTCAGAACCGGACAGGTCGACCTCTATCCTGCCTATCCTGCCGTTCTTCTGCAGGTCGCGCAGGTCCAGCTCGTCGCCCAGAAGGCCTTCGGTCTGGCCGAAAATCGCGCCGACCACGTCAGGCTTCTCCACGAGCCCTGAAATCTCCACGTTCGTGTATATCAGGTATTTCACCGTATCTATGTATGTCTTAGCCATTCTTTTCACCTTCCTCAATCAATGAATCATATCCTCTTTTCGCATCCTCGAAACAACGCACGTTGAGGATGCGCCCAAGGGTCTTCCGGGCATCCAGCTCGGCCCTCATGGACCGCGCCTCGAGCTCGTCCCTGGCGAGCGCAGCGAGTTGTTCGCCGCGCCTGTCCAGGTCCGTGAGCACGAACACCTTTCCGACTCCCTTTTCCGCGATCCTGTCGCAGCTCATCCTCAGGTTGCCGGATATGGTCAGGACGTTGCGGCATCCCAGGAGGGCCAACGCCTCCCTGTCCCGCTTGCCTTCCACGAAGACCCAGCCTTCCCTGAGCTGCTTTAGGATTTTGCCCAGCAGCTTTAGTTTCTGCCTTGTTTCCACTGCTTTCCTCCGTGGGCCGGACCAGAATGAGAGACCATTGCTGTGCACTGTTGACCGCCCTTGCGGGCCTTCCATCCCTTTCGGGACGGTAGTTCCGTCATGGCTTGAAGCTCAGGTGGCCATCCATGCACAGCGTTAGTATGCTGCATGCAAGGTGTTTTTAGCCCATCGCCGCCCTTTCCTCTATGAGGTCGACGACGACAGGGAATATCTTCATGATATCCCCCTCGCTCAAAACACCTATGAGTTCATTATCGTCATTCACGACAGGGAGCCGTTTTATCTTGTTCTCCCGCATCGCTTTTGCTGCATCTTCTATGGTCGTTTCGGGTCTCACCACTCTCAGCGGCTTCGACATGATTTCCTCAACGGGCATCTTGGCTGGATCCTTGCCCTTCGCAAGGAGGTTGCAGACTATGTCCCTCTCCGTGATTATGCCTTTGGCATGCTTGCCGGCCTTGTCCTCGACGACTATCACTGAACCGATGCCGTTCTTCTTCATCAGCTTAGCCACATCTATGGCGGTTTTTCCGAATGGTACGACTATGACCTTCTTGGTCATGATGTCTCCCACTCTCAAATCCGATCCCATGGGAATAAACATGCTCGGAAACGTTTAAATGCCTTAGGTCTGGAGAATCGTCCTGCCAAGCGCTTGAGAAACACAGCTTCAGAAGTGGGATGTCGTGGTCGTGCACCAGTTCGGAGCATGTTTACCTCATAACTCTGCGGAAATGAGGCCTAGAAAAGAATATAAATCGCCCCTCACTTGGCAGGTATGCAACACGATATGGAAGCGTTGCTTCCATGTGCCCAATGTTCGATGCGTCGAACATTAGGGAGGCTTAAAGTGCTGGTTGCAACTAAACAAAAAAAAACGCTCTTAAACGAGCTACCGGTGGAACGCCGGAAAGTCAAGCCTGTCTGAGAAGAAGCCTCTGCCAAAAGGCAAGCATCTTCGGTGAAGCAGGAAACCCATCCCTTCGGGCGTGGGTAGTTCACAAAGACAAGCCGGGGCAACCATTCCCGAGTGCAGTCGGGAACTGTCCCCCACACTTAAAATTCTTTCAGTCCATAACTGCCCTTATGGATGCTAATGCTGTCGAGAAGAAATGGTCGAGCCGATGGGCCGATTCGAAGGCTTTCGAGGCCGACCCTGACCCGAAAAGGGAGAAGCGGTACGTCACCGCTGCTTTCCCGTACCCCAACTCGCCCCAGCACATCGGCCATGCCAGGACCTACACCACCGCGGACATATACGCGCGCTACCTCAGGCTCAAGGGCTACAACGTGCTCTTCCCCATGGGCTTCCACGTCACCGGAACGCCCATACTGGCCATGGCAAAGCGGATAGCGGCGAAAGACCAGGACGTCCTGGGGGTTTTCGACAAAATATACGGCATCCCGCCCTCCGAGGCTGCAAGGCTCACCGAGCCGCGCACGCTCGTGGCCCATTTCTCCGCGGAAATAGAGCAGGGAATGAAAGAGATGGGCTATTCCATCGACTGGCGGAGGAAGTTCTATTCCTATGACGAGAAGTTCAACCGCTTCATACAGTGGCAGTTCCGCAAGCTCAGGGAGCTTGGCTACCTGGTGAAAGGGGAATACCCAATCGCCTGGTGCCCGGCCGACGGGAACGCCGTCAGCGCGCATGACACGCGGGGCGACGTGGACCCTGAGCTCGACAACGTCACGGTGATAAAGTTCGCAGTGGGCGGGCACGGCACGGGCGGCGAATCCCTGGTCGTCACGACCTACCGCCCGGAAACCATCTATGGCGTGACAAACATCTGGCTCAACCCGAAAGCGAGCTACGTGCGCGCGAAGCACGGCAAGGAGACGCTCATCATAGCCGAGGAGGCAGCGACGGTCCTGGACCTCCAGCTGAAGCTCGAGATAACCGGCAAGGTGAAGGCAGAGGACATCCTGAAGATGGGCGCTAAGAACCCGGTGACCGGCGAAACCGTGCCAGTCTGGCCTGCGTCGTTCGTCCAGCCCGGCGTCGGCACCGGCATAGTCATGAGCGTGCCTGCGCACGCGCCACTGGACTACCTCGCGCTCCGCGACCTTGGGAAGGACGGCATGAAGATGCCCCAGGTGATAAGCCTGAAGGGCTATGGCGCCGCACCGGCGAAGGAAGCCGTGGAGAAGCTGGGAGTGAAGAGCCAGGACGACCCGAAGGCCGAGGAAGCGACAAAGGAAATCTACACCA
>CAZYGF010000074.1:0-5011 GCA_964647575.1 Microcaldota archaeon | reverse complement strand
TTTGGCATGCTGGATAATCACCCGGAAGATTTTAAGAGGATTTTGAAAGCGCTTTTATGGCGGATTCGATGCGGTCGGCTGTGCTCCGCCGTTCATCATTCTCGGCCCACTGGTTACGATAGGGCAGATACGACTCGAGGAGCTTCTTCAGCCGTGGAAGTGCGCCTTTGGCATCCAGCTTGGCCAGAGCAGTCGAAGCGCTGGCCTGCACAAAATGGTCTTCGTCAGCCAGCGCCTTCATGAGGGCGGGGACAGCTCGCTTATCGCCCAGCCCTGCCAGGGAGTCCGCCGCGTTGCAGCGGGTGACCCACCATTTGTCGCGTAGCGCCCGTATTAGTGCGGAAACAGCTGCCTTGCCGCCGACTACCCCCAGTTCTTTGGCGGCCTTGCTGCGTTCATCCTCGTCCTTGTCCTTCAGTTTCGCAATGAGTTCCCGCACTCCGCCCATCGGATTACCTCGCGAGCGGGTACTTCTCCATGTACATCTGCGTCTGGAGCACGATGAGGAACGGCAGCACGATGAGCGAGTTCACCAGGAGCACGAAATAGGCTGCGAACACGCCGGAGAACAGGAAGTCCGCCACCACCTTCACCAGCGAGAGGCTGAACAGGGTTATCAGGGTCCACATGATGAAAAAGCGGGGTTTCCGCAGCGCCATCTGCGCCGAACGCCTTATGGCCGAGGGCGTGTCGGAGTTGTCTATCACCACCGCCGGGGGAACGAAGAAGAGCAGGTAGGATATCGCCAGCAGGAAGAGCGGGTAGAGCCAGGACTGGAAGGGGTTGTCATAGAGGACCAGCTGGACGATGAACAGCACCAGGAGCATGAGCGTGTATATGTAGAATATGCGGGTGGCGTGGGTGCGCATGGCGCCGGCGATGTCCTTGGTTATGTCGGTGAGCGTCCGTTTCGAGCGGACGATTATATTGACGTTCACTATGGTGTCGGCGATGAGGAAAAGCGCCAGGGCATAGCCGGCGGCCGTTATCAGCAGGTCGGCGAGCGAAAGCTCGGGGATGCTGCCTGTGCGCAGGAAGACGCCGCCGAGCGCAAGGTAGGTGGGCGCAGCCACCAGCACGGGTATCAGGAAAGCGAACACGAACGGTACCGAGAAGAGCACAATCAGGCCGAGCCGCCTCATGTAGAAGTCGGCGGCATATTTGAACACACGCGAAAAGTCATCTTCCATGCTCACCATTAGAGGACGTAATTTTTAAATATTTAGGAGGAAATGGAAGGGAAGTATAACCGCTCGATGGTGGTCTTTTTTGGCAATAATGAAATACCGCGTAGCTTCCATAGATGTTCCGGCGCCAGGCACAAAGATACTGCGCCTTGAGCCGCTCGAGGGCGCCGTGCCGTCGTTCAAGCCCGGGCAGTGGGTTTTCCTCCACCTCCTTGACGGGAAGGGGGCGAGCGTTGACCGGCGGCCGTATTCCATAGCGTCCGCACCTTCTGCGCCATACCTCGAGTTCTGCATCGAGATGAGGAACGGCGCCTTCACATCGAGGCTCGACAAGGTGGCTGCAGGCAGCATCCTCGGCGTGGAGGGGCCCCAGGGCCGCATGGCGTATAACGGCGAGAAGAAGGCCGCATTCGTTGCAGGCGGCACAGGCATAAGCCCGATTTTGAGCATGCTGAGGCACATAGCTGACAAGGGCATCGGCGGCGAATTCGTGCTGTTCTACAGCGTCAGGACGCAGGACCGGCTGCTTTATGCCAAGGAGCTGGAACGGCTGCGGAAGAAGAACCCCTGCATAAAAATCGTGATAACGCTCACCAGGGAAACGCCCAAGGAATGGGTTGGCGAGTGCGGCAGGATAAACCACGAGATGATAGCGAAACACGCGGGAACGCCCGCGGAGTTCGAATGGTGGATGTGCGGGCCTGTCGAGATGATAAAGAACATGCGGGTGTGCCTGGCTGGCATGGGCGTAGACGAGAAAGGGGTAAGGATGGAGGCCTGGGGCTGAGCGATTAGGTTTAAAAAAGGAACGAGATGCAATTAATCCAAATCATCGAATTGTGGAAGGTCATGATATGAAAACTATTGATGCGATAGTGGAGGGAGGGAAGGCGACCGCAGGGCCGCCCCTGGGGCCGGCGCTTGGCCCGCTAGGCATAAATGCCGGGCAGGTCGTGGCGAAGATAAACGAAGCGACGAAAGACTTCGCTGGCATGAAAGTGCCGGTCAAGGTCCACGTGGACCCGAAGGCCAAGACGTTCACCATAGAGGTCGGCAGCCCGCCCACGGCCGAGATAATCAAGAAGGAGGCGGGCATAGAGAAGGGCGCGGGCAACCGGGAGGCCCCGGCAGGGAACATCCCGCTGGAGAAGCTCGTCAAAATCGCCAGGGCCAAGAAGAACTCGCTGGCCAGGGACGCAAAGGAAACGCTTAAAGAGATACTTGGGACATGCATCAGCATGGGAGTGAACGTAGGCGGCAAGAAAGCCAAGGACGTCATGAAGGAGATAGACGAAGGGAAGCACGACTCGCTCCTCAAAGGATGACGCTATGAAAAGGCTGGCCTTACTCCTCTTTTTCGTTTCGCTCTCGTTCCCATCGCTGATATGGCAGTTCGGCACTGACGATGCGGTGACTGCGAAGCCGCTCGTCTTCCAAGGCATGCTCGTGGTCGCGTCGGACGACGGCAAAATCTACGCCCTGGACCCGGCCACGGGCTCGCTGGCATGGCAGACGGCGGCGGGCAGGAAGCCGAACGAGGTGCTCTTTTTTGACAACGCAGTGGTGGTTTCCAGCACCGACGGGCGGGTCGTCAAGCTCGACCATTCCGGCAAGCAGCTGTGGAACGCCAACCTGAACGCGATACAGTACAACGTTTCTTATATTTACGGCGCCAGCGCGAACGCCAAGGAGGTGTTCGTCAGCGCCAACAACGGCATATATGTCATCGAGAAGAACGGCACCGTGCGCTCCCTGGCATCCTTCCCCAACACCCTGGTGACCGCGCCGGCCGCAGGACCTGATTACGTGATATACGGCATAGGCCGCACGCTCTACAAGCTCAGGGACACGAGGGACATGGAATGGACCGCCGGCATAGACGGCGGCTCGTTCTGGCCGCAGGCCGCAATAGACAACAATGTCGTATACGTGGGCGCGCTTGACAGCGCGATGCACGCATACTCGCTGAACGGCGGGCAGCTCTGGCAGGCAAAGACGCGCAACTGGGTGATGGGCACCCCCCTGGTGAAGGACGGCGTCGCCTATTTCGGCAGCAACGACGGCAGGGTTTATGCTGTTGATTCGGGCACAGGCAACATAAGATGGGAGGCCCAGACCCAGCTCGCCGTGCAGACGACGCCGGAAGCAGGCATCATGGGGGGCAGGAGCGTCATCTTCGCCGGCGGCAGCGATAAGAGCGTATATGCCATCAACACGGACAACGGCGAAATCGTCTGGAAAGGCTCCGCGGCAGCCGCAGTGGGCAGCCCGCTGTTCTACCAGGACCTTGTCATCTTCGGCTCCCAGGACAGGAATGTCTATGCCTACAGCACCGAGAGGGCATGCTCCATAACCAGCCCGCGCGAGGCGAACGTCCTCGGGCTGAAGGAAGTGGTCGTGAAGGGCAAATACGTCTCTGCGGCAGGCGGCGCGGCCGTCTGGGTGAACGTGAACGGCCAGGGCTGGGAGAAAGCGAATGTGAGCGGTGACAACTGGGTATACTACATGGACCCGAAGGCCAAGTTCGCGCCTGGCCTCAACATCATATCCTGCAAGGTGGTTGACAGCGGCGGCGAGGAGAGCGGCGGCACGTTCACAAGCGTGGGCGTGAACCATGACGCGAACATACCGCTAAGCACCCTGGTGATAACCGCTTCGCCCACGGTCATGGAGAATGAGCCGTTCACAATCTACGTCAATGACGGTGACGACGGTTCGCCCGTGGACAGGTTCATGCTCACCGTAGACGGAAAAACGCTCGGCGGCGACAAGAACGTCACGCTCAAGCTGGCCGCCGGCACCTACAGCGTGACCGTGAAGAAGGCAGGATTCAACGACGCGACCGTGAACGTGAGCGTCAGCTCGGCAGGCATGAATCCAGCATATCTAGTCGTCGGCGGAATCCTCATCCTGATAATCGTATGGCGCGCATGGTCGAGCTTCAGGAAGACCAGGATAAGAAGGGGATGAACCGATCTCCATACGGATTCTCATTCCACAGTTACGGATTTGGCCAGGTTCCTGGGCCTGTCCGGGTTTATGCCGCGCAGGACGCTGACGTGGTATGCGAGCAGCTGCAGCGGGACGATCAATGCGAACGGGTATAGTATCGGGTCGCTGATGTCCGGCAGGGGGATGGACATGGCGCTTTCCTTCCTCACCTCGTCGTCGTTGGTCACGCTGACTATCATGCCGCCCCTGGCCTTCGCCTCCCTTATGTTGCCGAAAAGCTTGGACAGCGTCTCGTCGCGGGGCGCGAGCGCGATGACCGGGGTACCGTCGGTAATCAGGCTCAGGGTGCCGTGCTTGAGCTCGCCGCCGGGATACGCCTCCGAGTGGATGTAGGTTATCTCCTTGAACTTCAGCGACGCTTCGTACGCTATGGGCACGCTCCTGCCCCTGGCGATGAAGAACACGTTTTCCTTGCCGGCGAGCTTCGCCGCCACGGCCTTTATGTCGTTCTCCAGCCCGAGCATCCGTTCTATCAGCGCGGAGAGGCCCTTGAGCCGCTCCTTGCCGTAGACCATCTTGTATATGACGCCGAGTTGCGACGTGAACGTCTTGGTGGCCGCCACGCCGATTTCAGGGCCTGCGTTCAGGTAGACGACCGAATCAGCGAGCGTCGTTATGGTCGAGCCGACGACGTTGGTGAGCGCGAGCTTTTTGCTTTCCTTCGCATACCTGAGCGCCTGGAGGACGTCAGCGGTCTCGCCGCTCTGGCTTATGGCGACGACGAGCGTCTTCGCATCCGGCTTTGCGATGAACGGGTAGTCGCTGGCTATGAACGCCTGGGCCGCCCTGCCCTTCCCCTGGAGGAGGCCGGC
>CAZYGF010000073.1:0-5020 GCA_964647575.1 Microcaldota archaeon | reverse complement strand
TCACCGCGCCGCTGAAGATGCGCGACGAGGAGATAAAGCAGAAGATGGCCGATGCGGACAGGTTCGCAGAGCAGGACCGCAAGGTCTTCGAGCTCGCCACTGCGAAGAATGAGGCCGAGTCCATGGCCTATCTGGCCAAGAAGACAGTGGAGGAGCTCAAGGAGAAGATGTCCAAGGAGCAGTTCGACAGGATTGACGCGGCGCGCAAGAAGGTGGAGGATGCGATGACAGGCGAGGACGTCGCCAGGATACGGGCGGAAACGGATGCGCTCAAGAAGGCGCTCGAGGAGGCCGGCGGCTCCATGTACCAGCAGCAGGGCGGCGAAGTGCCGCCAGGCGGGCCTGGAAGGGAAGCGCCGCCAGGCAAGGGCTACGAGCGCATGAAGAAAAAGAAGAAGGGCGGCGACGACAACGTGGTCGAGGGCGAGTATGAGAAGGTAGACAAGTAGGCGAAGCGATGGCTGCGAAACGCGATTATTACGAGATACTCGGGGTCCCTAAGGGCGCCAGCGCCGACCAGATAAAGCAGGCTTACCGCAGGCTCGCGCTCCAGCACCACCCCGACCGCAACAAGGCGCCCGAGTCCACTGAGAAGTTCAAGGAGATTTCAGAGGCGTACGCGGTCCTCAGCGACGAGAAGAAAAGGGCGCAGTACGACCAGTACGGCCACGCGGGCTTCGACCAGATGTACAGCCAGGAGGACATATTCCGCAGCGCTGACTTCAGCGACTTCGAGGACGTGTTCCGCAGCTTCGGCATCGACCCTTTCGGCGGCTTCGGCGGCGGGATGTTCGGCGACATATTCGGGTTCAGGAGCGGCCGCGGGGGCCAGAGGGGCGGGCGGATGCGCGAGTATGGCGCAGACCTGGAGACCTCAGTTGAGATAACGCTTGAGGAGGCGGCAAAGGGGCTGAAGAAGGATATCAGCTACCACCGCAGCAAGGCATGCTCGAGGTGCAGCGGGAGCGGCAGCGAGCCTGGAAGCTCCAGGAGCACGTGCCCGGCGTGCAATGGCAGGGGCCAGGTGCAGCAGACGAGAAGGGCAGGCCCCATGGCGTTTTATACCGTGACGACGTGCGGCAGGTGCAGGGGCGAGGGGACAACGGTGGAGAAGCCCTGCAGGAGCTGCGGCGGCTCAGGCAAGGCGAGCTCCAACGAGCACATAAAGGTCGGGATACCCCCGGGCGTCCAGAGCGGCATGAGGCTGCACCTCGACGGGCTGGGCGAATACGGCCGCGACGGGCCCGGCGACCTGTTCGTGCGCGTGTACGTGAGGCAGCACGAGAGGTTCGAGCGCAGGGACGACGACCTGTGGATGGACGCGCCCATAAGCTTCGCAAGGGCTGCCATGGGGGGAGAGATTGATGTGCCGACGCTCACTGGCAGCGCGAAGCTGCACATCCCGCTAGGCACCGAGTCGCATACCGTGTTCCGGCTGAAGGGCGAGGGCATGCCGCGGCTGGGCAGGGGCGGGAAGGGCGACGAGATGGTGCGCGTGCTTATTGACGTCCCGAAAAAGCTGAGCGGGAAGCAGAAGGAGCTGCTGAGGCAGTTTGACGAAGAAGGGAAAAAGAAGGAAGGGCTGTTCGGCTTCTGACCTATTTCTTCAGGAATACCATGAGCAGGCTTTCCAGCGGCTCCGCGTCGCTCCTGGTCGCATCGAACATGTCCGTGCCGTGCGCGCTGCCCTCGTAGATTTTCAGCGTCTTGTCCTCCGTGGACGAGAGGCTGTACACCATGCTGGCGGCATCGGCCGAGGTCCGGTCCTCCCTTGATGCGGCTATGAACAGCTGGTGCATGTATGCGCCTGCGGCATCGCTTATGTCAACGCCATGGTAGCTCATGCCGGGAGAAATCATCGCCACCTTTATGATGGTCGGTGTCCGGGCCGCTGCGGCTATCGCCGCGCTCGAGCCCATGCTCGCGCCGACCACGTAAAACTCCTTTATGGTCGGGTGCTTCTTCTTCAGGAAGCCCATTGCGCTCACGATGTCTCCCTGCATGGCCTTGTAGTCTTCCAGCTGGAAGCCCTGCCACGTGCCGAGGTTGGTGCTGTCGCCGTTGCCGCGCAGGTCCATCGCGAGCACCGGCGCGTTGCTTATCTCGTTGTGCATCCTGCCTATGAAGGACTGTGGGTATGTGTTCCTTCCCTTGTCGAGCATGGGCAGTAGGATTATGGCTTTCGTGGGCTCCTTGGAGGTGCTCTCGTAGTAGGTGCCGTGGATGCTCCAGCTGAAGGATTCGAAAGTGACTTCTTCAGAGGGAATCGCAGGGGCGGCCTGGCCCTGGGACTGGGCGCCGGAGGACTGGCCTGTTTGCTGGCCGCTCTGGTTCTGTGTTGCGGCCGGCTCCTGCGGCCCGGCCGTGCCAGGCCCCTGCTGGGGCGCACCTCCTCCGGTCCCCTGATGGGAAGCGCCTGTGCCTCCGCCGGGGATGGCGCATCCTGCGAGCAGCAGCACTGACAGGAGCGCAAAAATGGCGAGTGGGCGCATGTTCAGCGCCTCTTCTTCGCCTTGGCTTTCTTTGCCGGCTTCTTTGCAGCCTTCTTCGCCTTCTTCGGCATCGGCTCGCAGCAGCACGGGCAGGTGCATTTCTCTTTCGGCTCCTCCGATTCGGACATGGTCTCGATTTCCGTTTCCATCATCTCCAGGGATTCTGAGAGCTTGTCGAGGGAGAGCACGAGCCTGTCGATGTAGCTCGCCACCAGCTTTATGTCGGCGGCATCAGCGTTTACGAACATCTCCTCCCGCAGCTGGCGGAGCTCATCCCTGAATTCCTTCACCGTTTCAGCCATTCCATCACCGCTAGGGAATAACTGGCTAATTTTTTAAGAGTTTTGACGTTTTCTGCGCTTCGGGGCCCTGAATGGGCCGTTTAGTTATATTTTTATTAATTTTGTAGTAAAGAAGGGCCATGGTCAAATCGATTGCCGTGCCGGCAGATGCAAGAAACATAGCCAACGGCAGGATGACGCTGCTCGAGCCGGGGCAGGGGATTGCCCGCGAGCAGATGGCACGCCTAAGGAAGCAATTCTGGGGCCGGGGGCTGAAAACAGAGGGCCCGTTCTCGGACACCAGCGGCAGCGTGGCATGGCTTAGCGACGTCGTACTCACGCATGCAGTGATAGATAAAAACAGCGTACTGGAAGCCCTGCGCTCGGTGCTCATCCCGGTCAATTTCCCTGGCGCGGACAAGCCGAAACTTAATATCCCGTTCACTGACAAAAAGCGGTCTGCCTGGGCCGGCATCCCGCTTGATAATGCAGGCGCCATCGCAGCGGTGGAGCCGGTCGCCTGTGAACGCGGATTGTATAAAACCAGGATAGTTGATATGCAGGAGCTGACCGTGCTTGCGGTCGGGGTCCTGAGGGTCCTCCAGGTAGAAACGTTCTTTGGTGTGCTCCATCATTCAGATCCGGCGGGCGAGAAGGAAAGGACGCCATGCATGATCATGCCGGAGAAGGGGCACAGGATACGGGTGGAGGCGGTTCTGCCGAACAGCGCGATGGACGAACTGGCCGGCAGGGCCACGGCGCTGGAAGTGCTGGACGATGATGCGCTCCTTTCCATAATGAGGCTGAAGTACGCATTCCTGCGCGCGAAAGCGCTCATGCGGGAAGCGGTACCGGGCATGTGTGAAAAAAGCGAGCTGCACGCCATACAGGCAGGCCATCTCCTGGGCTCGGCCAACACGCTCTGGACGATTCCGGAAGCCATCCTGGAGGATGAAGAGGTGAGAGAAGCCATTCCGGGGTTCGAAAGCAGCAGGGAGGTGGCAGAGCGAGAGTATGCCCATCCGATAATATGCGCCGCATGCCACGAGAACAGCGCCATAGAAGAGATCGCAGGCAATGCCGGGGACAGGGTGAGGCAGGCAAGGCGGCAGCTCAGCCATGGCGATGTGCTTAGGATTTCCTCATTCTTCGACGGCGAGAAGGGCATGGCCCTCGAGGCCAGGATGGATGCCTACATGCTGCTTGCTGGCATAATGAACCTGCATCTCCATCCGGAGAGGGGATGCAGCGAGCTGGCAGACTCCGTCGCGGCCATATTCTAGCCGAGAAGCCCGGCTATTTCCAGGCATTCCTCTTTTGACAGCGTGCGCGCGCGGCGCTTTGCGAACTGGCCCAGCCTGCTGATTTCTTCTTCGCTGAACAATTTCGAGTCGAGCAATGCGTTCCTCGCGGTCTTGTTCCTGTGCTGGAAGAGCGAGCGTATGACGTTCTCCTGGAACGCAGTGAGCGTGATGCCCCTCGGCTTCAATAGTATTATGGCAGAATCCACCTTCGGCACCGGCCGGAACAGGTGGCGCAGCACCTTCCGCTCGACCACGACGTCGTAGTTAAGCTGGGCGGTGACGCTGAGCCGGCCGTAGTTGCCGTCCCCGGGCCTGGCCACCATCTTCTCTGCGAACTCCTTCTGCACCATGAGGACCGCATGCTGGAAGCGCAGGTCCTTCAGGCGGAAGACGATGCCGGATGATATGTAGTAGGGGATGTTGCCTATTATCACGTCGGCGGGCGGGAGCTCGGCCTCCATGACGTCGGCTTCCAAAATCTCGACGGGCTGGCCTGCGAACTTTTCGCGGAGCAGCGATGCGAACTTCCGGTCGAGCTCCACCGCGATTATCTTCTTCGGCTTCCGCTCCAGCAGCGCCTCGGTCAGGCGGCCGTCGCCTGCGCCGATTTCCAAAACGGTCTTCCCTTCCGGCTTTGCCAGTTGCGCCTCGAGGCGCAGGATGTTCCTGTCCTCCAGGAAGCACTGCCCCAGGGACTTCTTACGCTCCATGGATTGATTAGATTGTTAGAGTTTCTTAACGATTCCCTTGTCGCCATCCACCTCTATCAGGTCGCCGGTTTTGATGGCTTTTGTCGCGATTTTTGTGCCTACAACGCACGGGATGCCGAATTCGCGGGATAGCACGGCGGCATGGCAGAGGATGCCGCCCTCATTGGTGACAATGGCTGCCGCCTTTTTCATCGCGGTGACGAAGTCAGGGGTCGTCATGGAAGTGACAAGGA